>CAZWZZ010000224.1:0-8418 GCA_964638395.1 uncultured Caldilineaceae bacterium | reverse complement strand
ACATTGAGAGTCTCCTGTCAAGTATTATTGCGCTTTAACATATTATACGTCCGTCCGACACCAGACCCAATATGACCTTTTGCCTATAGACATTTGCTCCTGGATCAAGCCGCCCTACAATAGGCTCCTAAACCTGTTGTTTAGATTATGACTTACGCGGTTCGCCAATCAAACCCCCTCCCAACCTCCCCCGTTGCGGGGGAGGGGCTATCTTCCCCCCGATTCGGGGGGATTGAGGGGGGTAAAATATGGCGACGGCGTAACGCCTATAGACACCCCGCCGGAGGAAAAATGAGCCAAAAACTTTATCGCCTGACGCAGAAAAAATATCTGGAGCGACTGCTGCCGTTTGAATTACCTCTGATCTGGCCGAAGGAGAAGTTTGTCCATTGGCTCGACATCGAAGAGAGTACCCCCGCCGACCTGCACCACCTGCTGACGCCGCTCGATCTGCACCCGCTGGTGTTGGAGGATTGCCTCAACCCCCACCGTAGCTCGCTCATTGATCGCTACGACCGCGCCCTCTACCTCGAATTCCCCAGCAGCGAAGCCGAAGAGCCACAGGAACGGCCCTACCTCTCCATCGTTTGCCTACCTAACAAACTTGTCACCCTTCACCGGGGACCGCTATCCAGCCTGAACGGCCTGGCCCGCAAATTGAGCGGCGATATGCGGCTCTATGATAACCACAAAGAGGCCCTGCTCTACCACATTCTCGACCATTTCATCGACCAGAACGTGATCCATATTATTCGGGCCCGCAACAAAATCGACCATTTCTTTGACACGCTCGACGATCATCCCGATGCGCTGGAGATCGAGGAGATTCAGGCCCTCAGACGGCGGGTGGGGCGGCTGGCCACCATCGCCGAGGATCATCTTTACTGCGTCACTGCCCTGCAAACGGTGGAGTCGAAAGCCTTCAGCATCGGGCGGCAGCGGGAATATTTCCGCGACCTGGTCAGCAACGCCGAGCAGGCCCTCCGCTTCGCCCATCGCCTCGAGGAGCGGCTCAAGGAGATGCACGAGACTTACCAGCTTTCTCTGCACGGGCGTTCCGAGAACCGGCTGCGCGTCTTGACCATCATTTCCGCCGTCTTCCTGCCTTTGACGCTCATCAGCAGCATTTACGGCATGAATTTCGAGTCGATGCCGGAGTTGAGCCGGCCCTACGGCTATCCATTGGTGTTGGGGGCAATGTTACTTATCGCCGGGGGGATGATGGCTTATTTTTACCGGCGGGGCTGGTTTGAGTAAAGAGTGCCATCTTGGTGGCGTCGAAGTGGTCTTATCAGTTTCTACGACAAAATTGCCGAGGCTATAGGAACCAGTGGGCCGACTAACTCGTCTGCAAGTCTCTGTAGATTGCTTGACTTTTCACTATCTTGATCGTTGTTAATAGCCGGAGTATGGATTTTGATTTCTGAAATATTAATCTACCTCTGGTATGGTGAGAGCAATCAGGTTGGTACAACGGCTCTTGATAAATTGTAGCTCTTGAACAACCGAATAGTCATCAAAAAAGCCGCACTACACAGAGGCTTCGTGTTTATTGCCAGGAGGGCAACTATGGTAGCATACATCGGATCAAACGCAGTCATTGGCGCTATCGCCATAAACGACGTCATCATAACGCTAATTATTTTGGGGTTTTTGTTGGCCGTTCTGGGCCTGAGTGTCTGGGCCAGCCGGCATATACGGAAACTTTGAGGCAGTCGATCCGGCGAGTCTCGGCGCCGGGCTAGATACGCTCCCTTTCAAACATCTCCTCCCGCTCCGGCCCGACGGACACAAACCGGATCGGCACGCCGACCAGCTCCTCGATCCGCAGCAGATAATTTTGGGCCGTCTCGGGTAACTCCGCCCAGGCGCGGGCGCTGTGGGTCGAGTTCTCCGGCCAGCCGGGCCAGGTCTCGTAAACCGGCTCGACGGTCTCGTAAATGGGCGTGTCGGGCACGTGGCTAATTTCGGTGCCGTCCGGCAGGCGGTAGGCCGTGCAGATTTTAAGTTCCGGCAGGCCGTCCAGTACATCCATCTTGGTCACGGCAATCTCGGTGAAGCCGTTGAGGTAGGCCACATAGTTGAGGGCAACCGCATCCAGCCAGCCGCAGCGGCGGGGGCGGCCCGTTGTGGCTCCAAACTCCTTCCCTTTGTCACGGAGCCACTGGGCGACCTCATTCTCCCCCTGATCGGCCGGCACCGGCCCGGAGCCGACGGCGGTGGTGTAGGCTTTGACCACGCCGATGACCCGGTCGAGGGCCTGGGGAGGCAAGCCGGCCCCCACCGGGGCAAAGGTGGCCGTCGGGTTGGAGGAGGTGACGTAGGGGTACGTGCCCCAGTCGAGGTCCCGCATGGCGGCCAACTGCCCTTCGAGCAGGATGTTGGCCTTTTCTTCGTAAGCCTGGCGAATGAGCGGCAGCGGGTCGATCAGCCGCTCGCCGATTTTGTCCCGCCATTCCAGACATTGGGCGTACAGTTGATCGGCCTCAAACGGCTCCTGCCCAAAATGGGCCAACTCCCGGTTGGCAAAGGCCACGGCCGGCTCCAGGCGCGACTTCAGCCACTCAGGACGCAGCAAATCACCCAGACGCAGGCCACGCCTGGCCCCTTTGTCGCTGTAGGCCGGGCCGATGCCCCGTTTGGTCGTGCCCAGGGCCGCTTTGCCAGAGGAGTCCTCCCGCAGGCCGTCCAGCAGGCGGTGGTAAGGCAACAACAGTTGCGCCCGCTCCGAGAGGTAGAGATGGCCGGTATCGACCCCGGCGGCCTCCAAGTCGGTCAATTCTTCCAGCAGCGTAGCCGGGTTGACAACGCAGGCGGTGCCGATGAGACAATGGGTAGCGGGATAAAAGATGCCGGAGGGGACGAGATGGAGCTTAAACGTGCCCATCCGGTTGACGACGGTATGACCGGCATTGTCTCCGCCCTGAAAGCGGATGACCCAATCCATCCTCCCGGCCAGGGCATCGACCAGACGCCCCTTGCCCTCATCGCCCCATTGGGCACCAACGATTGCGGTAACTGGCATTAATTCTTCTCCTTATCAATAGACCGCCATCGCACCCTTCGATACAATCTCCTACCTCGGTTTACTCAGGATGGGATGGCCGCCTGCCGTTCATGGTTCAGTTGCCAGCAGTATAACGCAAGGGGGGCAATCTTCACAAGTTCCAGCTTCAAACCAGGGCACTCTCCCGGCCGGAGTCGATAACGAAAACGCAGGAGGATTTGGCCAAACTGGATACCTCCCTGATGAAATCGAGGGGCAACCCTTCGCTGGCCTGCGTGGCGCTCAGGCCAAAGATATTGACATCGCCGTGGGGGGCAATAGACAGGGCATCTTTGAAGTGACCGTGGAGAACGCGCAGTTCGGTGGTCGACGGCAGACGAGCCTGGTCGCTGAGGCGCTCCAAAAAATTGTAGTGGAGACGCTCGCCGGCCGGGTCGGGGGCGACGGTAATCAGGTTGATTTTGCCCTCCCAGTTCAACTGCAACTGCAAGGCGATCAACACGGCCAGATGCCAGTTAGTGGTCTTATCCCGCAACCACAGGTTGACCGTCTGCTGCATGCCAAACGCCTGCTGTGGGTGCTGGCGCAGCAAAATGACGCCCATCTCGTGATTCAGCGTCAGCCGGGCCAACTCGCTGACGACTTCATCCGCCTTAGAGGCGAATTTAGACTTCCGCCAGCCCCGCTTCCTGGCCGGCGTGAGGCCGTTGTCGCTGACCAGCAGGAACAGGGCGTTCGGGCGGAAAGCGCCCCCCCGCAGCGTTTGGGTGACCAGATTGGCCCCGTGCAGAAAGCTATCATCTTCGATGACGGCGGAGTTGACCAGGATATTTTGGGCTTTGAGCGGGGCCAACAGTTCGTTGAGGGCTGTCTGGTGCGGCCCTCTAGCCTCGGTTTTCTTTTTGATGGTAAAGGCAAACAGGCTGCCGGAGGGATAGGTGATGTCCCGGATAAAGAGCAGCGATCCGGCCCACAGCCGGGGGTCTTCGATAGGAACCACCAAATCCGGCTTCCAGGAGACCTGGTGGCGCGGAAATTTGTCGGCGATGCGGGCCGCTTTTTCGGCCAGGCTGATAAAGATACCGCCCCGAATATCCCCCCATTCCGCTTCAAGCTCTTTCCGGGCCAACCAGACATAAATCATAATGATAATGATGATGGCTACAATGCTGAAGATGGGGTTGATCAGAAACATCATAAAAATGCAGGAGGTCGCGCCGATGAGGGGCACGAAGCGGGGCACTTTGAAGGTCGGGCGGAAGCTGATGATTTTCATACTCTGCTGGATGAAGACGACGGCATTGAGCGTGCCGTAGGTAATCAGGAAGAACATCGTAATCAACGCGGCCAGGACATCCAGATTGCCGACGAGCAGGGCCAACTCGATGAGGATGCCGGTGAAGATAATAGCGTTACGGGGTTCGTTGGTCGCGGTTTTGATGGCAAAGGTTTTGTGGTAGGGGATCGTCTTCTGCTCGGCCAGGGCTTGCAGCAGCCGGGGGGCACCCAGCATACTGCCCAGGGCCGAGGAGAGCGTCGCCCCCATAATCCCGGCCAGCACCAGCGGCCCTGACAGAGCCTTATCGACCATGACCATCTGGTTCGTCCGCAGCTCGACCGGGGTGGCCACGTAGGCGGCCATAAAAGCGATGGCCACATAGATAACCATAGTCACCGCAATAGAACTCATCGTGCCCAGCGGAATAGCCCGGCGGGGGTCCTCCAGATCGCCGGACATATTGGCCCCGGCCATAATCCCGGTGACCGCCGGGAAGAAAATGGCAAAGACGGTCCAGAACCCGGCATCCTCGAAACTGCCGAGCCAGACAAACTCCTCGACCGGCTGGGCCGGGGTTAGCCAGAAGGAGAGGAGCGAGAGGGCCATGACCACCATAATCAGGTATTGCACCCGAATGGCCCATTGGGCGCTGGTGTAGGAGATGGTCAGCAGCGAAATCCAGGCGATGGTGGCCACAAGCAGCGGAATGTGATCGGGGAAGACCCGCAGCCAGCCCTCGGTAAAGCCGATGATGTACAGCGCCGCCGACAGGGTTTGGGCGATGTAGAAGGGGATGCCGATACTGCCCCCGGCCTCCAGCCCCAGCGATTTGGAGATGATGGAGTACGCGCCGCCCGCCCCAATGCGGATGTTGGTCGTAATCGAAGACATCGACAGACCGGTACAGATGGTCACGCTTTTGGCCAGCAGAATAATGGCCACCGCCCCCAGAAAACCGGCATTGCCCACGACCCAGCCCAGGCGAAGGTACATAATCACGCCCAGAATGGTCAGCACATTGGGCGTAAACACACCGCCAAACGTGCCAAATTTCTTGACGTTCGGCATGTCACTTGATTTCAAGCCCTGGTTATTGGTTTGATTCATCCGGTGTCCTTGAATTGGCCAATGGATTACGCAGTTGCCATAGTTTACCCCCTCAATCCCCCCGAATCGGGGGGAAGCTGGCTCCTCCCCCGTTGCGGGGGAGGCTGGGAGGGGGTTTCGGGGGTGAACTGCGTAACTCTTATGTCCAATGGATTAAAATCATCCCCAAGATACAAACAAGCTCAGGCGTTGATGAGGGGCAACGCCTGAGCTTGTTATGTAATTGGGGGGGATGAGCCTAGCGCCAGAGGGGCCAGTCTAAATGCTCTTGGGGGCGCTCGAAGAGATCAAGGTTGATGGTTGGCCCATCATACGTCCAATCGAGCTTGAGGGGGTCGGTATGGATAACCTCAAACGTGGTGTCACAACTGTGGCAATTTACCCGTTGCCCAACTTCCGGGTCGTGACCGAGGTCCAGCGCCCGGTCACAATCTAAGCAGAAGGTCGTAGACATTTCGCCACCCCTTTCCCTGATTAAAATTTTAATGTAACTTTAATCTTACCACAAAATTTATTTTACTCAAGATTCTCTGGAAGACAAAGACATTTGGCTCAACAGGATTTTGTGGGATTGACCCCGTAAAACGTATTGCGTAAAATCTGATGACGTTTTGCGTTTTACGAGTGTGTCAATCCTCCGGGACCCAAAAGAGCCAGACCGGCTATCATTTTTGACATCCGGGGCTAACGACGCCCTTTTTGCCGGCGATTTTGTTTGATGTCGATGTCGATCATCAGGGCCACATCCAACTCGATGGGGTCCCGACTGACCACTTCGAGCAAGGTTTCACAATCGGGACAGACAATCTGCTGTCCCTCACGGGCGCGGGGGCTGAGCCGGATCAAGGCTTCACATTCCGGGCAAGCCAGATCAATCGAATTATTCTTCTTGCGCCCGCTCCGTTGCGATGAACCCGTAGGCTCAAGTTCAAGGGGTCTTAAGTTTATAAGGATCAAATTTGTGTCACACGCGGAACAAATCACTTTTTGCCCCTTGTAGGGGCGGGTTCCCAGTTTTAGCTGTTGGTCACATTCCGGGCAGTAGGCAGAGTTGATACTCATAGATCTTCCCTTAACAATCAGCAAAAATAACCGCTAAACTTCTCTACCTAAGTATACCCATTTATCAAACATAGACAATTATGACTGCGCCTTGTGTGAGTTACAGATCGTTATTCGCCACCTGTTTTGCCCAATACTCTCCCCAGTGGGGCTGGCGACCGTCGATGTCGGTGAAGTCATACTCGCGGGCC
Source organism: uncultured Caldilineaceae bacterium (assembly GCA_964638395.1). Classification (GTDB taxonomy): domain Bacteria; phylum Chloroflexota; class Anaerolineae; order 4572-78; family J111; genus CAZWZZ01. The sequence goes on along the minus strand of CAZWZZ010000224.1, from coordinate 1,772 downwards.
AGATTCCACGAACTGAACAGTTGGCCCGACTTGGCCGCAATGTCCGGGTCGGCGGCCAGAGCGGCCACGGCCCGACCGACGTAAAAAGGCGTCTCCGAAGCGATGAAGTGGGGATCCTTTTTGGTCCCCTCCCGCCAATTCTCCTCGGTCACGCCGAAATGTTCCAGCATCGCTTCGGAGCGCAGAAAGCCCGGCGTCAGGGCCACAGCGGTGACATTGTGGGGCCGCAACTCCTCGGCCATGCCGTAAGCCAGGCGAATGACCGACAGTTTGGCTAAATCGTAAAAGAGGTTGCCCCGGTAATGGTCATCGTCGCCGTCCGTAATCTCGATGATGAGACCCGCTTTCTGCTCGATCATCAGCGGGGCGGCGTAGCGGGCCGTGATGATGTGGGTATGAATGGCCCGCTCGAACATCAACTGTCCCTTGTCCCAGGTCAGCTCCCAGAACGGCTTGTCCCACTCGGTCAGGGCATCGCCGCCCCAGATGTCATTGACCAGCAGATCAAGCCGCCCCTGCTCGGCCCGGATACGCTCGAACAGGGCGGCGACCTCCGCCTCGACAGTATGATCGACCCGCGCCGGGAGGCCGATCCCCCCGTACTCGGCGACCATCTCCGCCGTCTCCTCAATCGTCTCCGGGCGGTGGGCCAACTCGAAGGGGGAGTTGGCCTCCTCCGGCGACGCTGAGCGGGTGGCCCGTGTGCTGCGCCCGGTGCAGTAGACCGTCGCCCCCGCCTCGCCCAGCATACAGGCGATGCCCCGCCCCGCGCCCCGCGTCGCTCCGGCTACGACGGCGATTTTGTTATGTAATGATTTCATCAGTAATCTCCTTCAACGAAAGTGGATGGGGTATATTGGTGTGCCCCGGCTGTCCTGCCCCCGGCTCCGGTCATGCTGTAGCCAATTCGCCCCGGTCAGACATCTGAGGTATCATAGGGAGGTAGGAAGCAAAATCATCAAGACGGCCTACATTTTACCTTATCATCTATAGCCTACAAATCAAATGGGATGGTTCATATCCCCAAGAAATTTGGTTGATAACGTCATAAAACGTAAAGCGCAAACCGTAATGATTTTGACAAAATCACCACTTACGTTTCACGTTTTGCGTTTTACGGGGTGACGTTGCTCAACCCGGCGGGTAAAAAAGTGTCAACGTATTCTGAATGGTCTCCACAAATTTACAGAAAGGTATCAAGCAGCTATGACCAAAACCATCGCCGTACTCGGCGGCACGGGACAGGAAGGGCCGGGATTGGCCCTGCGCTGGGCCGTCTCCGGCCAATACACCGTCATCATCGGCTCGCGGCAGGCTGAAAAAGGGCAGCGTGTCGCCGGAGAATTGAATGAAAAACTGGGGCAAGATTTAATTCGAGGCACGACCAATGAGGAGGCCGCCCAGGCCGCCGACATCTGCGTCCTGACTGTGCCCTACAGCGCCCAGGGACCGACGCTGGAGTCGCTCAAAGAAGCATTGCAAGGCAAAATCCTGGTCGATGTGACCGTCCCTCTCAAGCCGCCCAAAGTCAGCCACGTCAACATCCCCCCCGGCGGCTCGGCCGGCCAGGAGGCTCAAGCCATCCTCGGCGAAGGGGTGCGCGTCGTCTCGGCTTTCCAAAATATCGGCTTTGCTCACCTGGCCGACTTGGACACGGAGATCGACTCGGATGTGTTAATTTGTGGGGATGACAAAGCGGCCAAAGCTGAAGCGATCGCCCTGGCCGAAGCCGCCGGGATGCGGGGCCTCGACGCCGGGCCGCTGAAAAATGC
>CAZWZZ010000223.1:0-8418 GCA_964638395.1 uncultured Caldilineaceae bacterium | reverse complement strand
GAGCCGCTCTACCAGGATGTCATCACCGCCGTCAGCGAAGGTCTCGCCGAGGGCACGGCCCCCTTTGCGGGTATGCCCAAAGTGGTCGGCGGGCGGTACGGCCTCTCCTCGAAGGAGTTCAACCCGGCTATGATTAAGGGGCTGTTCGATGAGATGAGCCAGGAGAAACCTAAGAATCACTTTACCGTCGGCATCATCGACGATGTAACCCACACCAGTCTCGACATCGCTCCCGATTTCGACATCGAGCCGGAAGAGGTCGTCCGGGCCGTCTTCTGGGGACTTGGTTCTGATGGGACGGTCAGCGCCAACAAAAATTCGATCAAGATCATCGGCGAAGAGACGCCCAACTACGCCCAGGGCTACTTCGTCTATGACTCCAAAAAGGCCGGGGCACGGACAATTTCCCATCTCCGCTTTGGCCCCCGCCCGATCCACAGCACCTATCTCATTCAGCAGGCTAACTTCATTGCTGTCCATCAATTCGGCTTCCTGACCCGCTACAATATGTTGGATAACGCTGTGGAGGGGGCCACTTTACTGCTCAACAGCCCCTACGGGCCGGATGCGGTCTGGGATTATCTGCCCAAGTTCGTGCAGGAGCAGATCATCAACAAGAAACTCAAATTTTACGTCATCGACGCCTACGAGGTGGCCAAAGAGACCCAGATGGGGGTTCGCATCAACACCATTATGCAGACCTGCTTCTTTGCCATCAGCGGCGTCCTGCCCCGCGACGAGGCTATCGCCCAGATCAAAAAGGCCATCCAGAAGACCTACGGCAAGCGGGGTGAGGTCGTGGTCGAGAAAAATTATAAAGCGGTCGATGCGGCCCTGGCCCACCTCCACGAAGTGGACGTCCCGGCCCAGGTCACCAGCACCATCCAGATGCCGCCGGTCGTCTCCGCCGAAGCCCCCGATTTTGTCCAGAGCATCACCGCCAAGATGATCGCCGGGGATGGCGACATGCTGCCGGTCAGCGCCCTGCCTAACGACGGAACCTACCCCACCGGGACCACCCAATGGGAGAAGCGAAACATTGCTCTGGAAGTGCCGGTCTGGGACCCCGATGTCTGTATCCAGTGCGGCAAATGTGTGCTGGTCTGTCCCCACGCCGTCATTCGGGGCAAGGTCTACGATGAAAGCGCCCTGGCCGATGCGCCGGAGGGTTTCAAGACCACCTCGGCCCGCTGGAAAGGGCTGCAAGATCAACAGTACACCCTGCAAGTGGCCGTCGAGGATTGCACCGGCTGCAAACTGTGTGTCGAGGTTTGCCCGGCCAAGAACAAGCGGCAAGTCGGACGCAAGGCCATCAATATGGAATCGAAGCTGCCCATCCTGGAACAGGAACGGGCCAATTGGGACTTCTTCTTGGAGCTATCCGAATATCCTGAGGATGATGGCTTGACCTTTAATAACGTCAAGGATGTTCAACTGCTGGAACCCCTCTTTGAATTCTCCGGGGCTTGTGCCGGCTGTGGCGAAACGCCCTACTTGAAGCTGATGAGCCAACTGTTCGGCGACCGGACGGTCATCGCCAACGCCACCGGCTGTTACAGCAACTACGGCGGCAACCTGCCGACAACGCCCTGGGCGCAGAACAAAGCGGGACGCGGCCCGGCCTGGAGCAATTCTCTGTTCGAGGATAATGCCGAGTTTGGGATGGGCATGCGTCTGACCATCGACAAACAGACTGAATATGCCCGCGAGTTGGTTCACCGCCTGCGAGATCAAATCGGGGTCGATCTGGCCCAGGCGTTGCTCGATGCCGACCAGTCAGATGAGGCCGGCATCGCCGCTCAGCGAGAGCGGGTGGAGACGTTGAAGCAGAAACTTGACGGGATCGATACCCCCGCCGGGCGAGACCTGCTCAGTCTGGCCGATATGCTGGTCAAAAAGAGCGTCTGGATCGTCGGCGGCGATGGTTGGGCCTACGACATCGGCTACGGCGGTCTCGATCACGTGCTGGCCAGCGGACGGAACGTCAACGTGCTGGTGCTGGATACCGAAGTTTACTCCAACACCGGCGGGCAAGCCTCTAAAGCCACGCCGACCGGGGCGGTGGCCAAGTTTGCTGCCGGCGGGAAAGCGATGCCCAAGAAAGATTTGGGGGCGATTGCTATGAGCTACGGCAATATTTACGTGGCTAACATAGCGATGGGAGCCAATGACCGGCAGACGATCAAAGCCTTCATCGAAGCCGAGTCCTACGATGGGCCGTCGCTGATTATCGCCTATAGCCAATGTATCGCCCACGGCATCAATATGGCCAAAGGGATGGAGCAGCAGAAGTTGGCTACGGCGTCCGGTCACTGGCCGCTCTACCGCTACGACCCGCGCTTGAAAGAGGAGGGCAAAGTGCCCATGCAGCTCGACTCCAAAGCGCCGAAGGTGCCGTTGAGCGATTACATCTATAACGAAAACCGGTACCGGATGCTCCGCCAGAGCGACCCCGAAGCCGCCGCCCGGCTCCTGAGCGAGGCTGAGAAGGCTGTGGCTGCCCGCTGGGAGCGGTACGAAGCGCTGGCCAAGCCGGACACGGAGTAGACCAGGTGTCCTGCGAGGTTTTTTAGAACCTCGCCGCTCTTTAAGCCGGAAGTACGCTGAAACTAAGTGACTGGCGAGGTTGTTAGAACCTCGCCAGTCTTGAACCGAATAAATAAATAATAAATAAGGAAGCCAACGATGGACTTAACGACAACCTATCTGGGGATGACCCTGAAAAATCCAATTGTACCGTCGGCCTCGCCGCTGATGGAGAAGATTGATAATATCAAACAGATGGAGGATGCCGGCGCATCGGCGGTGGTGATGTACTCCCTCTTCGAGGAACAGATCAACCAGCAAAGCCAGGTACTCGATCATTATTTGAGTTACAATGTAGAGAGCTACGCTGAGGCGCTCAATTATTTTCCCGATATGGCCGATTATAAAACCGGCCCGGAAGAGTATCTCAATTTGATTAGTCGAGCCAAGAATGAGGTTGATATTCCGATTATTGGTAGTTTGAATGGAGTTTCGACGGGGGGCTGGATTGACTATGCGAAGAAAATCGAGGGGGCCGGCGCCGACGCGCTGGAGTTGAATATTTACTACATTCCGACCGATATTCAGATGAGCGGAACCGAAGTGGAGCATATGTATCTGGACATCGTCAAGGATGTCAAAGGCAGCATCACCATTCCGGTGGCGGTCAAGTTAAGCCCCTATTTCAGCGCCACAGCCAATATGGCCTACCGTCTGTCAGAGTCGGGCGCGGATGGACTGGTGCTGTTCAACCGCTTCTACCAACCTGATTTCGATCTGGAAAATCTGGAGGTTGCGCCTCACCTGGTTCTCAGTACTGTCCACGAGCAGCGCTTGCCGATGCGCTGGGTGGCCATCCTCTACGGGCGTGTGCCGGTCGATTTTGCCATCACCAGCGGCGTCCACGGCCACCAGGAAGTCCTCAAGGGGATGATGGCCGGGGCCAAAGTGACGATGATGACCTCGGAACTCCTGACCAACGGTATTGGTCGTATCGGCGAAATTTTACAGGCGATGACCGACTGGATGGAAGAGTATGAGTATGAGTCGGTCGAGCAGATGCAGGGCAGCATGAGCCAGCAAAATGTGGGCGAACCGGCAGCCTTCGAGCGGGCCAACTACATGCGGGTCCTCCACTCCTGGCGACCCGACCCGACCGGGCAACTGGCCTACACCCATGCCTAGCCAGTAACCAAGTTGAAAACCGGACAGTGGAGGCGGATGTATCCGCCTCCACTGTCCGCCCCATCCAATATTTCCCCCGCTTGCCGTACATCCTGTATAATACCCCCTATGTCTAAAAAGCTATTAATTGTCGAATCGGCCAAAAAAGCCCGCACGATCAAAGGGATGCTGGGCAAAGCGTTTACCGTCAAAGCGACTAGCGGCCACATCCTGGAGATGCCCCGCGACGATATTCACGTCAACCTGCGTAATTTTACGCCAACCCTCTATTTGATCCGGGGCAAAGGCAAAAAGATCGAGGAACTGAAGAAGGCCGCCGCCCGTGCCGAGGCAGTTTATCTGGCCACCGATATGGATCGGGAAGGGGAAGCCATCGCCCAGCACGTGGCCGAGCGGTTAGGACCGACGCTGGCCAACAAAGTGCGACGCATCACCTTTACGGCCATCACCCAGGCTGACATTCGAGCCGCGCTGGCCGCCCCCCGTCCCATCGACCGCCGCCTGGTCGAAGCCCAGACGGCCCGCCGGGTGACGGATCGGCTGGTCGGCTATATGGTCAGTCCGGTCTTGTGGAAGGGGCTGTCGGGGGTGAAACGCCTCTCCGCCGGGCGGGTGCAATCCCCGGCCTTGTGGCTGGTCGTCGAGCGGGAGCGGGAGATTCGAGCCTTTGTGCCGGAGGAGTGGTGGAGCATCGAGGCGGAGCTTTCTAAACAGAGGCACGAGGGGCAGAAGCGCGAGAGCGCAGAGGCGCAGCGAAAATTTTGGGCGACGCTGTACCGGATTAAGGGCAAGAAGCCGGAATTGAAGACGAAGGCGGACGGGGATAAGGTGTTGGCCGCGTTGAAGGGAGCCGGCTGGCGCGTCTTGAATGTGGTCAAAGGGACGCGCACCCGGCGACCCTATCCGCCCTTCACCACCGACTCGCTGCAACAGGCGGCTTCGAGCCAGTTGGGCTTCAATCCCCGGCTGACGATGAAAATTGCTCAGGAGCTATACGAGGGCGTCAAATTGGGCGAGGGCAAAGCGGTGGGGCTGATTACCTACATCCGCACCGACAGCGTAGCCGTCGCCCCCGAAGCGCAACAGGAGGCCAGGGCGGTCGTCACCAAATATTTTGGGGAACGGTATCTGCCGCCCCGTCCGCCGATCTACCAGACCCGTGACAAAACGGCTCAGGAAGCCCACGAAGCCATCCGCCCGGTCGACTCCTGGAAGACGCCCAAAGGGATCGAACAATATCTGACGCCGCAGCAGCATAAACTGTACCGCCTCATCTGGCGACGTTTCATCGCCAGCCAGATGAAACCGGCCCTCTACGACACCCTGACGGTGGACATCGAGACCCTCATTCAAAATAGCCCCACGGTTTATCTGTTTCGGGCGACCGGCAGCGCGCTCCGCTTCGCCGGATTTTTGAAGGTGTATGGCGTCGATGCCGATGCCGAGGAGTCGCGGGCGAAGCCAGGCAGTAACGGCGCAGGGACGCAGGGGAAAGAGAGAGCTAAAGAGAATGAGTGGATGCCGGATTTGGTTAAAGGAGAGCGGCTTGATCTGCACCAGCTTATTTCCAAGCAACATTTTACGCAGCCTCCCAAACGGTACAGCGAGGCCCAACTGATCGGCGCGTTGAAGAAGTTGGGGCTGGGGCGGCCCAGCACCTACGCCACCATCGTCGAGACGCTCAAAGATCGGCGGTACGTGGGCGTGGAAAAGAAGCGGCTCTATCCGACGCCGCTTGGCTTCCAGGTGTGCGAGTTGCTGGAGCGGCACGTGCGGATGGTGGTCGATGTCAACTTCACGGCCCGCATGGAGAGCGATTTGGACCGCATCGCCTCCGGGCAGGTGGATCGGGTGACGATGATGCGGGATTTTTACGAACCGTTCAAGCAGGTGGTCGATCAAGCGATGACTGCTGCCGCCGCCGAGCGCCAACCGGCGGCCAAGGGTGGCCCCGCCAGAGGCTCGAAGCGAGGCAAATGGTCGAAGCGGAGCAAAGGGCAAAAGGGGAAAAAGGGGCAATCATCGGGCCAACTGCCGACCTCGGACAAGGCCGGGCAAGTCTGTCCTCAATGTGGGCAGGGGACGTTGGCCGTCAAGAAGGGGAAGTTTGGCCCCTTTCTGGGCTGCTCCAATTACGGGAGCGGTTGCCGCTACACCGAGTCGTTAGACGGTTCACCCAAACGTCGTCGCGCCTCGAAGCGGCGGAAGCCTAAATCTTAGTTTGTGGTATAATACTCGGCAATACAGATTTACGGATTTAATCAGTGACAGTAGATTCAATTTTATTGCTCAGAGCCGGTCTGTGACCGGCGGTCGGAGGTCATAGACCTCCTCCGAGCTTGAAATTTGTTAACGGAGTAAGCAACGATGGAAGAACAATCACCACGTCCCTCACACGCATTATTCAGCGGTTTGATCTATGATGAAGCGGGCCAGTTGGTCGAGACCACGTTTATCGGCAGCGAACCAAACTACGTGATCCTGGATGGTGATTTCAGGCGGCACGTCGCCTCCGAAGAGATCGACCGGCAGGTGATCCGCTGGATTCAGGAGCAGGCCACCGCCAACAAAGATTTGGTCTCCGATCAGATTATGGGTATGCTCGGCAAGGATGATCTTTTCACCAAAGCGATGATCGACTCATCTTTGGTGAATATGGAAGATCAGGTCATGCAGCAAGGCATTCCTGAGGATGCCCGGACGATGTTGGGCATGGTCGGCTTCAAGATCGTGGTCAACATCCACGGCGAGGTGGTCAATCTGGATATGCCGGGGCAGGAATTGCCGCCCGGCGAGGAGTGGTAATCCAAAACTATCGTAAACCGCATCCTGAGTAGGCGATAGCCGTATCGAAGGGTGCGGTTGTGGTCTACCAAGATAGATTTTGACTAATTAACAAACATTCAGTACTATATTGCGTCGAAAATTGATTACTGTTAATGAGGGAACAAACATGAAAGATTTCTTTAGTGCAATGGTTACGAATACGGGCGTTTTAGGCGAAGTGCTGGTCTTTTTGTGGGAACGCAAGCTGTGGTGGATGATCCCGATGGTCACCGTCCTACTGCTGTTCGGCTTGCTCCTGGTCTTTGCCTCGTCATCCGGTGTGGCCCCATTTATCTATACGCTGTTCTAGGATAAATCAATGAAATACATAGCCATCCTGTTTGGGATTGTCCTGACCGCTCTGGCGATTATCAACTTTAGTCTGGTCGGCGGGATCGGGTTTCTGATCTTCGTTGGGGTGCTGGTCATCATCCTGGCCTTTCTGGAGGGGCGCTGGCCCCATCACAACCCCCTGTTCGGGACTGTCCTGCTGGCGATTCTGTCCATCATCAACTCCCTACGCGGGGTGTTCAACTTCTTTAGACTGATGAACGGCGGCGAGGTCAGCCTGCCAACCGAGGCTATCTACACACAAACGACCATCGCCGGGTTGAGTCTGCTGTATATTATCATCGGCGTCACCCTGATCCCCGATTTTTGGGAAGGTTGGAAGGCGTTTGGCCAATTCCTGATGGATTGGACGGCCCGCGTGGCGCTGACTTTCTTTTACTTCACCATTTTCCTTCCCTTTGGGGTGGGAGTCAGTCTCTTTGCCGATCCGCTTCAAATCAAAACCCGGAGCAGTTCGTTTTGGCAAGCCCGGCAGACCGGTGATCGAAACTTGAAAGAGGCGTTGAGGCAATTTTAAGCGATGAATATCTTAGGTATCTCTTGTTATTACCACGACGCAGCAGCGGCGCTGTTAGTTGATGGGCAACTGGTGGCGGCGGCGGAGGAGGAGCGTTTCACCCGGAAAAAGCACGACAGCAGCTTCCCGGCCAACGCCATCAAATTTGCTCTCGATCACGCGGGGTTGACGCCCGGCGATCTGGATTACGTGGTTTTTTATGAAAAGCCGCTGGTTAAGTTCGAGCGGATTCTGCAAACGACCCTCAGCACCTTTCCCAAATCGTGGGCTGTGTTCCGAGAGTCGATGGTCACCTGGTTCGATGAGAAGCTGTGGATCAAAAGCAAGCTCCAGACCGGCGTCGGCGTGCCCCCCAGCAAAATCCTTTTCATCGAACACCACCTGTCCCACGCCGCCAGCGCCCTCTACTGTGCGCCCTACGAAGACGCGGCCATCCTGACCATCGACGGCGTTGGCGAATGGACGACCGCCGCCATCGGCAAAGGTACGGCCAACTGGAACGGCCACGGCCAAAACAGCATCGACCTCGACCACGAACTGCGCTTCCCCCATTCGTTGGGGTTGCTCTACTCCGCGTTCACGGCCTATCTGGGCTTCCGGGTCAACAACGGGGAGTACAAGGTGATGGGTATGGCGCCCTACGGCGAGCCGAAATATATGGACGAAATCTACAAGGTAGTCAACGTTGATGAAAACGGCGGGCTTACCCTGAATATGGATTACTTCAGCTTCCACTACTCGACCCAACACACCTTTAACCAGAAATTCATCGATCTCTTTGGCCCGCGCCGGGAGCCGGAAGCGGAATTTTTCAGTCTCCGCACCCATCCGACCAAGGATCACCCCGACTGGGATGATCGGATGGCCGCCCAAAATCAGAAATATGCCGACATCGCGGCCAGTATCCAGCGGGTGACCGAAGATATCGTCTTGAAGATGGTCGGCTTTGCCCAACGCACAAGCGGCTCGCAGAATCTGGTCATGGCCGGGGGGGTGGCCCTCAACAGTGTGGC
>CAZWZZ010000222.1:0-8428 GCA_964638395.1 uncultured Caldilineaceae bacterium | reverse complement strand
CCCCTCGATACGCCTTTTCAAGGCTACTCGGGATGCGAACTGCGTAACTCCTAACCCCATTGATGGGGTGCTGTTTTGTAGCCCGGATCATTTATGTCCGGGCGGGGGTTGGTCAAAAAGCGAGGGCGTTGCAGTTGAGATTGCAGTTTAGATTGGAGCAGTTTTTGAAACTGCTCCAATCTGGGATTGCTCCAATCTCGCGGCGCTACTCATACGCCTCCAGCGGCACGCAGGCGCAGAACAGGTTGCGGTCGCCATACACATTGTCGATGCGGGAGACGGGCGGCCAGAATTTGGCCGCTTTGACCCAGGCGGCGGGGAAAGCGGCCTGTTCGCGGGAGTAGGGCCGCTCCCAGTCATCGGCGGTGACGACGGCGGCGGTGTGGGGGGCGCGATGGAGGACGCTCTCCTCGGCGGCGACGCGGCCTTCTTCGATGTCGCGGATTTCTTCGCGGATGGCGATCAGCGCCTCGCAAAAGCGGTCCAGCTCGGCCAGCGATTCGCTCTCGGTCGGCTCGATCATCAGCGTGCCGGCCACCGGCCAGGACATCGTCGGGGCGTGGAAGCCGTAATCCATCAGCCGCTTGGCCACATCCTCCACCTCGACCCCAACCAGCCGCAGCGGGCGCAGGTCGATGATACATTCGTGGGCGACCCGCCCGTTGGCCCCCTTGTACAGCACCGGATAGTGGGGTTCCAGCCGTTGGGCGATGTAGTTGGCGTTGAGGATGGCCAGCTTGGTGGCCTCGGTCAGCCCGGCGGCCCCCATCATCGCAATGTAAGCGTAGGAGATGGGCAGAATGGCCGGACTGCCCCACGGCGCGGCAGAAACCGGTCCGCTGGCCTGCTTGCCGCCCACGTCCCCGACCAGCGGATGGCCCGGCAGGAAGGGGGCCAGATGCTCGGCCACGCAAATCGGCCCCATGCCCGGCCCGCCCCCACCGTGGGGGATGCAGAAGGTTTTGTGCAGGTTGAGGTGACAGACATCCGCCCCAAAGTGGCCCGGCTTGCACAACCCGACCAGGGCGTTCAGGTTGGCCCCATCCAGATAAACCTGGCCGCCCTGGTCGTGGATGATCTGGCAAATCTCGACGATACCCTCCTCGAAAACGCCGTGGGTCGAGGGGTAGGTGACCATCAGCGCGGCCAATTCATCGCTGTGGGCGGCGGCTTTCTGGCGCAAATCGGGAATGTCGATGTTGCCGTTGTCATCACATTGGACGACGACGACCTCCATGCCGGCCATGACCGCGCTGGCCGGGTTCGTGCCGTGGGCCGAGCTGGGGATCAGGCAAATGTGCCGCTGATCCTGGCCGCGAGCGTGGTGGTAAGAGCGGATCATCAACAGACCGGCGTACTCCCCCTGCGACCCGGCGTTGGGCTGTAGCGAAACATCAGCAAAACCGGTGATCTCGGCCAGCCATTTCTCCAGCCGGTCGAACAGCAGGCGATACCCCTCGGCCTGTTCGACCGGGGCGAAAGGGTGCAGGTGGGCAAATTCCGGCCAGGTGATGGGGATCATCTCGGTGGTGGCGTTTAGCTTCATCGTGCAGGAGCCGAGAGGGATCATCGAGTAGGCCAGGGACAGGTCGCGCCCTTGCAGACGGTGGATGTAGCGCAGCATCTCCGTTTCAGAGTGGTAGCTGTGGAAAACGGGGTGGGTCAGGTAATCGCTGTTCCGCTGGTGGGGGGCAGGGTAGGTCAAATCGACCGTGGCGGCCAACGTCTCGATGTCGGCCTCGATGTCGAATATCTCAAAGAGTTGGGCCACATCTTCAACCGTCGTGGCCTCATCCAGGGAAAGGCCCACCGCGTTTTCTTCATCATACACCCGCAAATTGATCTGTCGCTCGGCGGCGGCCTTGAGCAGTTCGCTCTGGGAGCGGGGACCGGCCTTGATTTTCAGGGTGTCAAAAATCGGTTTGTCGTTGAGCATATAGCCGGCCTGCCGCAAGCCCTCGGCCAGGGTGGTCGTCAACAGTTGCACCCGTTGGGCAATGCGCCGCAGCCCGGCGGGACCGTGGTAGACGGCATACATCGAGGCCATAATCGCCAGGAGTACCTGGGCGGTGCAGATGTTGCTGGTGGCTTTGTCCCGGCGGATATGCTGCTCGCGGGTTTGCAGGGCCAGCCGCATCGCCGGTTGGCCGTCAGCATCTTTGGAGACGCCGACCAGACGACCGGGCATCAACCGTTTGTAATCTTCCCGCGTGGCCATAAAGGCGGCGTGGGGACCGCCGTAGCCCAGCGGCACGCCGAAACGCTGGCTGTTGCCGACGGCCACATCGGCCCCAAACTCGCCCGGTGGTCGCAGCAGGGTCAGGGCCAGCAGGTCGGTGGCCACGACGACGAGCGCCCCGGCCTGGTGTGCCCGCTCACAGAAGGCGTCGTACTCATGAATGTTGCCCCCGCTCGTCGGGTATTGCAGCAACACCCCGAAGGTCTCCTGGCTGAAATCATACCGGGTGTGGTCGCCGATGACGAGGTCGATGCCGAGCGGCTCGGCCCGCGTCCGCACCACCTCAATGGTTTGGGGATGGCACAATTCCGAGACGAAAAAGGTGTTGGCCGTCGAGGAGCGTTTCTGGGCACGCTTGCAGAGGGTCATAGCCTCGGCGGCAGCGGTGGCTTCATCCAGTAGCGAGGCGTTGGCAATATCCAGGCCGGTCAGGTCGCTGACCATCGTTTGGAAGTTGAGCAGCGCCTCCAGCCGGCCCTGGGCGATTTCGGCCTGGTAAGGGGTGTATTGAGTGTACCAGCCCGGATTTTCGAGAATGTTCCGCAGGATGACGGAGGGGGTCAGGCAGTCGTAGTAGCCCAGGCCGATGAATGACCGATAGATTTTGTTTTTCGCGGCTATCGCCCCCATCTCGGCCAGCACCACCGATTCGCTGCGGGGCGGCTCCAGATTCAAATCGCCCTCAAAGCGGATGGTGGCCGGCACTGTTTGATCGATCAGCGCTTCCAATGAGGTGACGCCCAAAAGGTCCAACATTTGTTCGATGGCCGCTTCCTGCGAGCCGAGATGGCGCGGAGCGAACTGATCGAGAGGCTGAAGTAGTGACAAATTGTCAGGCGCTTCATCAGGAGCCGGGGCAGAGGCTACCGTTGGGTCGGCAGCCAGGTTAGCTGGGTGGCTCATTATTTTCTCCTTTATTTCTTTGTTAAATTTACACCCTTGTAAATATATGCACTTTTTGTGGCGTAAGTCATAACCCGGACGAGCCGGAACCAAACAGGATTGAACCACAGAGACACGGAGACACAGAGTTTTTATAATTTCTTTTCTCAGTGTCTCTGTGCCTCTGTGGTAAAACTTCGTGCTTTTTTGGCAGGAAGTGGGCCGAGGGGTTACGCCTCCGCCTCGACGGTTTTTTGATAATCCGCGCCGGAGAGGAGGCTGTCCCACTCGCCGGGGTCGCTGGGTTTGATCTTGAGGATCCAGCCCGCGCCGTATGGATCCTCGTTGACGACCTCCGGCTCATCTTCTAACGATTCATTGATCTCGACGATTTCGCCACTCACCGGCATATACAAATCGTTGGCCGATTTGACCGACTCGATGACGCCGAAGGCATCTCCTTTGGCAAAAGTCGTCCCTACTTCCGGCAATTCCACATACACGACATCGCTCAGACTATCCTGGGCATAATCGCTGATGCCACACACGATGAGATCACCTTCCTGGCGTGCCCATTCGTGGGACTCTTGATATTTTGCATTGTCATCCAGTTTCATCGTTATGCTCCTTTGGTTTTGATTTTTGTTTTTGATATGACGGCGTATAAAAAGGCCGTTTGACGACGACGACAGCTTTGGATTTATTGCGGATGATGACCCGGAGGTCGGTGCCGACCTGGGCGTAAGCGGGGGGTACAAAAGCGTGACCGCAATACTTCTCAACGGTGGGGGCATACAGGCCGGTGACAACCGTCCCGATTTTTTTGCCCCCGCTCGTGGCCATCGGATAATCCTGGCGGGGTACGCCTTTGTCGATCATTTCAAAAGCGACCAATTTTTTCTGGGGACCTTGCTCTTTCTGGTTCATCAGGGCGTTGCGCCCGATGAAATTCAGCCTAAAATTGCACACCCAACTCAGGCCCGCTTCGAGCGGGGTCACATCCTCGTTGATTTCGTGGCCGTAGAGAGCAAAGCCCGGCTCGAAGCGGAGGCTATCACGGGCAGCCAGACCGATAGGTTTCACCTCGATCTCCGCCGCCCGACCGGTGTCCAGGATCGCTTCCCACAGGGTGAGGGCCTGGTTTTCGGGAAAATATAGCTCCACGCCATCCTCGCCGGTGTAGCCGGTGCGTCCAATCACACTGGGCACCCCTTTGACATCGGCCTCGACCGCCGTGAAGCGGGGGATGCTTTCCAGATCAACCGGCGTCAAATGCTGCAAAATATTGAGAGCCTGGGGTCCTTGCAGGGCCAACATATAGATATGATCCGAAATATCCTCCACGGCCACGCCATACCCGGCGGCGTTTTCCTGCATCCAGCGGTAATCTTTGGCCCGGTTGTCGGCATTGATGACCACCAGCCAATAATTCGGCAGCTTATAAAGGAAGACATCGTCGATGATGCCGCCGTAATCGTTACACATCAAGGTGTAGTGGGCCTCGTAGTCGGCCATCTGGCGAATGTCCCAGGTGACCAACTTGTTGAGATAGGCCGTGGCCCCGGGACCGCTGACGCTGATGCGGCCCATATGGGCGATGTCGAACAGCCCCGCCGAGCGCCGGGTGATGTGATGCTCCTCGATGGGGCCGGTTTTGTACTGCACCGGCATCTCCCACCCGGCAAAAGGAACCATCCGCCCGCCGTGGTTGACGTGCCACGGGTAAAGCTGCGTTCGTTTCAAGTCCATTATCCCTTTCTCCAAAATAAAAACGGGCATCCCAAAAGCTATGCCCGTTCGTCTCTGTCCTAAACCTGAGAGATTGGCCTCATTAGTTTCATCAGTTTCATTATGAGGTTGCCCCGTCGGTGCGGCGTTTGATTTTGGTTTTTGGCTGAGTGATCTTCAACCGGCGCTGTCCGGTTGAATCGATGGCGCATCAATCTACAAGTCAAAACCATACATCGAACTACCGTCTCTCCAGAGATGTTGTCGAAGCAGCGACCCTTTTGCCTGAGAGTTTCGGCCAGGCGTCCGGCTTACCCCTGCGCCTTGCCCCTTCGGCGGCCTGGGCGATGAACTGTCACCTCATCGCCGGGTGGCTCTCTCTCGCTGCCCATCAGCCAACACTATTTCGTTGTTTACAACAAAACCGCCTGCCAGTCTAACATGGGGCTGTCACTTTGTCAATTACGACATCCCATCGGGTGCGGGTTGACCAAGCCTCCTCCCGTTCGCCGCACCCTTCGATACGCACTCCACTCCGTTTCGCGCTACTCAGGATGCTATCTCCTAAAATTTAGGACGCACCCATCCCATCCGTCAGATGGATAGTCTCGTTGATAATTTTTTCCAGATCGGAGGGCAGGAACGGCTTGGACAGCCAGGGCAGGCCCGATTTTTCGAGGAAAAGGCGGGTGTCGATATCGACGACGTTGCCGGTGATGAAGATGAAGCGATTGTCCAGGGCCGGAAAATCCTGCCGAACCTGCTCATACAGCTCCGGTCCCATAATATCCGGCATCAAAATATCACACAGCACCAGATCGTAGGTAGCCCCCTGGATTTTTTCCAGCGCCGTCTGGCCGTCGATAGCCGTATCGACGTTATGCCCTAACTGTTTGAGAATACGCTGGAGCAGTTTCAACAGGGTTGCTTCATCATCGACGGCTAAAATATGAAGCGAGTCAGATGTAGCCTCAGCCATCGACGACTCCGGCGGGGGGCTGGGGCTGTAGAGGGTGGGCTGTTTGATCGGTAGCTCGATGTGGAAGCGTGCCCCGCCGGTGGGCATATTTTCGGCCTTGATCGTGCCTTGATGCTCGCTGATGATGCCAAAACAGATCGACAGGCCCAGGCCGGTCCCCTTGCCCACATTTTTGGTGCTAAAAAAGGGATCGAAAATGCGGTTCAGGATGTTGGGCGGGATGCCCGGCCCATTATCGGCGAAGTTGATCTGGAGACAGGCCCCAGTCCGCCTGGTTTCGATGGTCAGGCGGCGCGACCCGGTCAGGCCATCGAGGGCGTGAATGGCGTTGTCGATCAGGTTGATGAAAACCTGCTCCAACTGGTGAGGATCGGCCATCGTCTGGGGCAGGCTAAAATCGAGGGCCGTCACCACCTGGATCGAACTGCTCTGGAGTTGGGGCTTACTGGCGGACAGGCTGCTGCTGATGATGTCGTTGATGTCCACCGGTTTGGTATCCAGGTCGATTTTGCGGGCAAAAGTCAACAAATCGCGGACGATGTGGCGGGCACGTTGGGCCTGGTGAAAGATGACCTGCAAATCTTCGCGGTGGGTTCGGGGCACATCCCCTTTTTGGAGCATACTGGAATAGCCGATGATCGAGGTCAGAGGATTGTTCAATTCGTGGGCTACCCCGGCCACCAGCTTACCGACCGTGGAGAGCTTTTCTGTCTGTTGCAGTTGTTGCTCCAGGCGGCGACGCTGGGTGATGTCCCGGCCAATGCAATGGAGGCTGACCAACCGTCCGTGTTCACGCCGCACCCGGAAGTTGATCTCCAGCAAAATCTCGTGGCCCTCCTTGCTCACGATGGGTAACTCGAATGTCTGGGCGGTCGAGTCCGCGGTCAGCCGCGCTTTGAGCAGTTGGTAGAGCTTGGTGAAATATTCCGGTTTGACGAATTGTCTGACGTGCCGCCCGGTGATCTCCTCCAGGCTATAACCGGTCGATTGGAGGGCCATCTTGTTGGCGCTACTGATCCTGAAATTGCTGTCCAGAGTCAAGATAAAATCGTTGGCGTTGTCGAACAGGTCCCGGTAGTTGGCCTCGGCGGCCCGAATCTCCTCGAACAGGTCGGCATTTTCCAGGGCCACGGCCAACTCGGCGGCGATGGCCATAAAAAAGTGCAGGTCGTCGGGGTCGAAGGCATTGGTTTGGGAGCTTTCAGCGTTCAGAACCGCCACCACCCGGTTTTTGACCATCACCGGCACGCACAGTTCCGATAAGGTACTGGGAATGATTTCATAATAATCGGCGGATTGGCGGACATCGGGAATCAGCAGCGGTTTGCTATTACGGATGACCCAACCGGCCGCGCTGCCGTCGATGGGGATGCGGATCGTCTCCTCAGCCAGGCTCAACCCGGCGTTGACCTCCGAGCTAAAGCCAATCGTGGCCGGATGGGCCTCGATAGTTTCGCCATCCTTCGACGGCAGAAAGAAGCCCAACCGCTCGATGCCCAGCGTGCGGTGCAGGGCTTTGATCGTGCCGCTCAACACCTGGTCGAAATCGAGCGTTGAGGCGGCGGCCACCATCACCTCTTGCAGGACCTTGGCTTCGGCCAGGCGGTGCATCACCTCATCATACAGGCGGGCGTGTTCGATGACCACGGCGGCCTGGGCAGTCATCGTTTTGGCCAGGCGGATTTCGTTCGGGGTCAGGCTGGCGGTGGGCTGCGCCCGCCCAATCTCAACCAGGCCGATGGTCCGGCTGCGGTAGATGAGGGGAATGAGCAGCAGCGTTTGCACATTCAACTCTTCGAGCCGGATGCTGCCACCCGGCGGCAAGTCGGGAGCGCCGCGCTCGAGGAGCAGGGATGATTGGGCGGTGAGCAGGGTGGCGAGGGGGGGCAAATCGCTCAGGGAGCGCACCTCTTGGCCGGGGGGGGTGGCCCCTTCGTTGACATAGGTTTGCATCAGATGGAGGTTGTTGTTGGTTTCATCCCAGCGGGAGATGATGCAAATATCGGCGGTCAGGGCCTCGGCCACCTGATGGCTGACGGCATCCAGGACTGTTTCCAGAGCCAAATCGGAGGTGACGATGGTCATAGCCTCGAAGAGCATGACCTGTTCCTCGGAGCGGCGGCGGGTTTCGGCCAGGAGTTGGGTGTTTTCGATGGCCAGGGCGGCGTGGTCGGCGATGACGCGCAGGATTTTGAGACCGTTGTCGCTCAGATAATCCCGGCGCATATTCATCAACTCGATGACGCCGATGGTGTGATTGTTGACCTGGAGCGGGGCGCATAGGATGGAACGGGTGCGGAAGCCACTCTCCTGGTCGATGGCCCGGTTGAAGCGGGGATCATCATCGACATCGGCAATCAGGGCCGGTGTCTCGTGGGTGGCTACCCAGCCGATGACCCCTTTGGTGATGGGCAGGCACATACCCCGCACCGCCTCGGCTCCGGCCCCGACCGCCGCCCGGATCACGAGTTCCTGCCCGGAGGGTTCGATCAGGGCCACCGACCCGGCTTCGGCCTCGAAAATTTCATTGGTGCTGGTAATGACCTGGCTTAAAATCTCTTGCAAATCCATCGGTAGTATCCTCGGCCCGGCGGATCACA
>CAZWZZ010000221.1:0-8436 GCA_964638395.1 uncultured Caldilineaceae bacterium | reverse complement strand
GGATAAAACACCGCTGCGAATATGCAGATCACGCTGGGGAAAGGGGATTTGGATACCGTGTTCACCGAAGGTTTCCCAGATCATCAGCCGTACTTCATTGGTCACTCGTATGCGGGTGGTGGCTTCGGCCACCCAGCCACCTGCCAGAAGATTAAGGCTCGATTCGCCGAATGAAAGCAGCACGGCGAAAGGTTCAGGCTCGGCCAATATCTCAGGATGACGACCGATCGTGTCGATCAACAGCTGCCGCACCTGCTGCACGTCGGAGTTGTAGCTGACGCCGACCGAAATTTTGGCCAGCGTTTTTCGTCCGGTCTGGGTGTAGGTGGTCACTTGGGAAACGAGCCACTCCTGGTTGGGCACGATGATCCTGACGTTATCCAGGCGGCGGATGGTCGTGGCCCGGATACTCATCTTTTCGATCTCCCCCTCGCTGCCGGCGATTTCGACCCAATCGCCGGGTCGGATTGTGCCGTCAAACAGCAAAATGAGACCCCCCACGAAATTCTTTAGGACATCTTGCAGGGCAAAGCCCGCGCCAATCGACAGCCCCCCACTAATCGCGGCAATGGTGGTCGTATCGAGTTGCAAAACCTGAAACACGACCAGCAGTCCTCCGCCAATCAAAATGTAGCGCAGGATAATGAGCGTGGCCTGGAAAGAGCCGGTATCGGTGTCTCCCCGCCAGGTGACGATGCCCTGGACGATATCCTTTAACGCCTGCGTCACAATGAACCAGAAATAGAAACCGACGACGGCGATCACCAGGACGCCCAACGTTAACGAATTTTCCACGTTTGGAAAGAGTCGCGCTCCCCCCAAGACAGATAGTTCGGTCAGCAGGGCCAGGAAACGGAAGGTAATGAGCAGGCTGAAGGCCGGCCCCAGCAGACGCAGACGATAGTAATGGACCCGCTCTCGGTCCAGAGTTGCATACAAAATCCCTAACAGCAGCCTGTAAATCAGAAAAAGCCACAAAATGACGATAAATTCCGTCACCAGGCCGGCCGGTTGTTCCCAAAAATAAAAGAGGGATTGAGCCAGGTAGGCCACAGCCAACGCCACGAGAGGATAGCTCAACTCCCGGACCTCCGCCAACAGCCAGGTCGACAATCGTTCTCGCCAGGAGGGCGGTGGCGGCGGTTCGGCCGGCTCCTCTTCGAGCAGCTCCTCAACCGGTTCAGGCTCGGTCGGTTCGGTCGGTTCGATCTCGTGATCGGGAAAGCGATGTCTCAGCCAACGATGAATCAGGTAGGCCAGGCCCCAGGCCAGCGCCAAGCTCAACCCGATGACCAGTAGTTGCTGCTGGACAACGGGTCGCCCCAACATTTTGAGGACAACCTGCACCAAATCATTTAGAATTTGTGTCACGTCATTACCGATCATTTAGTTCTCCTCGTTGTCCGTGCCGACAGCCTGATGAACCGCCTCTTTGAAGGTTGACACCGCCTCGATCGGGGGGATGTCTGTGGTCAATACCGTTTCGAATAACTCATCTCCAAGCTGTTCGACCGTGGCAAAACGGGAGGTCTCGACGACGACAGCCGACAGTTTGGCCTGTTCTCGAAAGCCGCTGATGAGCGGATGCTCGCTCAGATCGATGTTGACTACAGCCGAGACGTGGGAGCCGGTTCTTAGAAAGATTGTCTGGCTTTGGGGCGTGACCAGATATTTCCCGAAGGCCACGGCGATAGCCGTTGTCACATCGTCGCTGTTGGCGTTGACCATCACTCCCTGCACTTGCAGAATAGGCCGGCCCGGTCCTTCGGGGCCGGCCGGCAGCGGGGCGACGCGCAGCCGTTCCTCGCCCAGTTCTTGGCGCAACCGGGAGAGGGACGAGGGACCGCTGACCAAATAGGCCGCTTCGCCCTGGGCAAACAGCGTTTCGGCCTCGGTGGAATCCGTCGTGATCCGCATCCCCCGTTGGCTTCGGGCATTTTGCAGCCAGGTCAACCACTCGACAAGACCCTGATCGTTGACGATCAGCCCGCTCTCGCTATCGAATTCGAAGCCGCCGAACGGCTCGAACCCCCAATAACCGTAGAAAAACGTGGCCGGTAGGGCAAACTGCTGCTCGGCAGTCACTCGCACCGAGGTTTCGCTCAGGTTCAAGAGCGGGTCATCGACCAACGCGGTGTTGTAGTATAGGGCCAGGACTGCCACTGAGCCGGGTAGGCCGTACAGACGCCCCTGATAACTCATCGCTTCTTCCGCGCCGGGGATGAATTGTTGTAAAAAATCGGTCTCGACAAATTCGTCCAGATCACGAATCAGACCATCTTCGGCAAATTGCGTGGTCAGGCGGCTTGACTCCAATAGAATATCCGGCCCGCCTCCTTGTTGAATGGCCTGCCGGTAGCCTGTTTCGATTTCCTCGAAGGGATAGGAGGTTAATTCAACCGTGACGCCCGGACAGCCGTCCGTAAACTGCTGGCTGATTTCGGTTAGCGCCTCGGCTTCCTCATCTTGTAACGTGTGCCACAGCGTCACCAGGCGCGTCTCTTCGGTTTCGTTGGTTTCATCGGTTTCGTTGGTTTCATCGGTTTCAAAGGTAGGACAGAGCGAGTCCAGGTTCGAGACAGTCCGCTCAAGATCAAATTCCCGGCTGATTTGACTCGAAATCTGCCGCACCACCTGATTACTCGGCCTGATCCCGGCCAGAGCCTGGACGTACAACTCGTTAACCTCCGATTCGGGTCGGGTCAGTTCATTCCAGATGGACCGCTGCTCGAACGAAATAGGTAGCGCGGTACGACTCTGTCTGGCCAATTCAAGAATTGTCGGCGACAGATTTTGTTCGTAGCGGACCTGGGCGTGCGCCGGCAAGCGGCCCATCGGTTCGACGACAAGGCGGGTTTGTTGCTGCAAGTTGGTCATAAATTCGACCAAAGCCAGGGCTAAATTCGTCTCCTCCCGGCTGGCCACCCGGCTGAACACAAAAACGTCAGTCTTCAAGATCGGCCCGGCCGGCTCCCCGGCAGAGCCACCAGGCAGAGCGGCGATGCCCAGCCGTTCTTCGCCCAGAACCGCCTGGATCTGAGGCAAGGCTTGCGAGTCGCCGGGGTAATAAGCCGCTTCACCCGTTTCGAACATGGTCCGCAGGCGAACCGAATCCGTATCGATGGTAAAACCCGGCGTCGTCTGAATCGTTTTAAGAAAATCGATCCAGTTGACAAAGCCCCCTCTGTCCAGAACCCACTGCCCCTGCTCATCGAAAACGCGCCCCCCAAAGGCCGATACGCCCCAGAACGCCTCGGTCAAGCCCACGTTGAAGGCCACCTGCTGTTCGGCGGAGATGTGCGTTAGCCACTCATTCAGGGTGGGGGGCGGGGAGGCGGCCAACTCGGTGTTGTAATAAAGGACCTGGGTATGCAGCGAAAAGGGGAGACCGTACAACTGTTCCCCGTCTCGCACGGTATCAAGTGCCGCGTTCAAGAAACGGGCGGGGTCGATATCGCTGCGCCGGCCCATATCTTTCAGGAGACCGGCCTGGGCCAGCTCGTAGGCCAGGCTAGAATTGACCAGCAGCACATCCGGCCCCAGACCGGCCGCCGTGCGTTCCCGGAACGTGTCAACCAACTCATCCCCCGACACGGCCACACTGATAACCCCGACTTCGGGATGCAGGTCTCTAAAACGATCCAGCAAACTATCCAGGTGGTCGCTTTCCGGCCCGGTCCAGTCGTGCCAGAGCAGGATGTAGCCCTCCAATTGGCGCGTTCTCGAAGCGGCATTTTCCTCCGCCTCAACGCCACAGGCTGTCAGGGCCAGGCTCATCAATAATGTCAATAGTAACGTAGTGATTATACGTTTGATTTTCATATCTTTTTCCGAAAAATATAGTATCAGTAGATGCAATTTTTGAGGAAGCCGCATCTGAGGATGCCTCACTCCTCAAATTTGGATGTACTGAGTATTATCCTAACCAGGCAACTTCTTGCCAAAAAAGCACGATGTTTTACCAAAGAGGCACAGAGACGTTGAGAAAAGAAAAATTTATAGGGCCTACGTGGATTCGAGGGGTAAAACCTGACAGGTTTCGTTATTCAATGGGATGATCTCTAGTCCCATCTGCCGAAAATGATGATCGAAGGCAAATTACTTGTCCAACAAGTCCAGCGCCTGGGCCACACGCATCACCTTTGGTAACGGCTCCTGCCACAGCCACGCGACCTCAAGCCAAAAGCCGGGCAGAACCGTCGAATGAAAACGCCCCTGCTCATCAAACGGAGCGGGGTGATAGTGCCCCGCAGCGGTCAATTGATAAAACTCGGCCAATTCTCGATCCGGGTCGATTAGCCAATACTCAGGGATACCGGCAGTTTCATACTCAACAAATTTGTCGCCCCGGTCCCGGCCCACACTCTCCGGAGAGACAATTTCGATGACTAAATCGGCGGGTTCGGCCAGATGGGAGGACTTGATGATGTCCAGGCGATTTTTACTGACAAACAAAATATCCGGTTCCCGGCCATAGTTGCGGTCAGGCAGGCGCATATTGAAGGGGGCTGAACGAATCCAGCCCAGATCAAAAGATTCGATAAATAAACGTAGAATGGCCGTCAACCAATCACTGATATTTTGATGTTTGTCAGAAGCTGTCATTAGTACATTCACCTTTCCATTGAGGTATTCGGCATGAACATCCATATACTTTTGAAGAAACGCTTCATACGTGATTTTTTCTGTAACCTGTTCAGGTTTGTCGATGACAGTTGTTTGCGCCATGTGAGTCCCTCCTTACAATATTTTTCTAATTATAGCCCATCGCCGAACGACCACCAAACCATTTACAACCCATTATGCGTAATTTGGAGGCAAAAATAGTCGGCCTCTACCCGGCCACCACCTCGAAAATATGAACCTGGTGGGACTGGACATCGGTCACGTACAGGCGGCTGTTCGTCTCGTCGAAATAAATGCCGACCGGCCCGGCCAGCGTCACCGGGCCAATTTGCTGCCATTGGTGGAGCAACGTGCCGTCGGGGGCGTAACGGATGAGGCTCTGGCTCTGGATTTCGGTCATCAACAGGGAGCCGTCCGGCCCGGCGGCCAGGTGGGGACCGTTGATGGAGTAGGTGGGGGGAATGGCCCACTGTTGGAGCGAATTGCCCCCGGCATCGACCCGCTGGATGCGGTCGGTCTCCGCCTCGACGACGAAGTAGGTTCCTTGCTCATCCCGCAGGATGTCGGTCGGCTCGATGAATTGGCCGGGACCATCCCCCATCTGGCCGATTTGCCCCCGGAAGGAGCCGTCCAGGTTGAAGAACGCAATCCGCGCCCCGCCGGTATCGGCCACGGCCACAGTATCATCCTCAAACACGGTCAGACCCCGGGGGAAGAAGAGCCGCGCTTCCGGCCCGGCGAAGCGGTCGATGAAATTACCCCGGCTATCGTAGCGATACACCCATTGCAGGGTGGCATCCAGCACCAAAATCTGATCCCGGCTGTTGACAGCCACGGCCACCGGCTCTTCGAAAGGCAACTCATCGCCGTCGAGGGTCGTTATAAAGTCACCCTCTTTATCAAACAGTTGCACCCGGCGATTGGCCGTGTCAGCGATGACCAGATGACCGTTGGACAGCACGGCCACATCACGCGGTTCGACAAATTGGCCCGGTTGGTCGCCGAAACCGCCCAGGCTGGCCACCCACTGTAGGTCGAGCGGCTGCGCTTCAAACGTCGGCGCTTGCTCAACGGCCCGGCTTTCCGGCGGGCTACCCAGCGGCGGCCACAGATTTTGGCTGGGGATGGCCTCGAAGGTGCCGTCGGGCCGGGTCCAGTAGAGATGGATGCGAGAGCGGTCTACGTTATCCTTGTAGCGGACCTCAATCTCGTGCAGCCCGGCCTCCAGCGTGACCGCCGCGTCGATGTAATCATTTGGGGTTTGGGTGGTGACCAGTTGTTGCCCATCCAGATAAAGTTCAGCCGCCTGTACCGCCCGCAGTCCCAGGCGGTAGCTGCCGGACAGCGGCGCATCCAGCCAGCCCGTCCACTCGACCGTGTAGGGGCGTTGGAGGGGCAACAGATGGAAGTAGGTGTCCAGATAGGGGTCGATGCGCTGCAAAACCGGCTCCCCTTGCCAGGCGGCGTTGGCGTAAAATGTGCCCTGCAAACCGTTGTTGGTGATGGGCGGCGCGTAGAGCGACCAGGAGGGAACCAGCGTCTCAGCCTGGCCGGGCGGCTGCCAATAGAGGGCCACGTTCCCCGCGCCCGCCTCGGCCCGCAGCCGGATCGAATGATCCCCTTGAGCCAGGGTCATCGTGGTAAACTGTTCCCCTGGCCCCTCAAAAATAGTAAAGCCGTCGATGTCGAGCTGGGCCGGGCCGGGCGTGACCAGCCGCAGATTGTAGGCTCCGTAGCGGGGCGCGTACAAAATACCCTCCCACTCGGCCACGAACTCATCCGCCGCCGGACTATCCTGGGGCCAGGTGGCGCTGATGTGCATGGCTCGGCTCGTTCGGAGGGGCGGCGTGGCCCCGGCTTCCGGCGACCCGGCGGACGAGGTGGCGGTCGGGGCCGAGGTGTAGGTCAACTGCAAACCCTGCACAGCGGCGATGTCGGAAGGCTGCAAGTTGACAAAATAGACCACCGGCCGCTCATCTTCGCTCTGGCTGTTGGCGATTTCAAAGGTGGCATTGGGATAGAGACGACCCGCCTCCTCAAAGACGGCCACATCGTCGGGATGAATGAATAGGGCCACGGGCCGCTCGGCGGGCTGGCGAACGGGCAGCGCCCCCGGTAAAATGAGCGGTTCTTGATTCTTGACCGCTGCGGGGGCCAGAAAGCGGATGGTGGGATGGTTGGTGAAGAAAGGGGACAGGACGTAATCATACGCCGGCCCCAACTCGGCCATCTCCCGGCCAACGATGGTTTCCGGGGTGGAGAAGGCGTTCCAGGAGGCAAAATCGTTGGCCTGGCGCAGGAAGTAGGTGGCAGCGTTGGAAAAGAGGACAAACCCGGCCAGCGTTATCGCCGGGACCAACACCCACGCCTGGGGCAGAGGCCGCAGGGAACGCTCGGCTTCGCGCCCCAACGCCGCGACCGCCAGAGCGCAGAAGTAGAGAACCGCCGGAATGACCGCAATCGAGCGGAGCGATTGGGGCGCTTCGAAATCGACGCTGAAAATGCCGCCGATGAGGGCCGTAAAGAGGAGGAGGATGAAAAAGAGGTGGGCCGCTCGGAGGCGGTATTTGGCCGACCATAACTGGCGGATGGCCAAACCGAGGCCCAACATCCAGAAGACGGCCATCGCCGGGTCGAGCATCGGCATCCCTGGCAAATTATGCCGTCCATTTTTGTCCCCCTCGAAGTTGAACATCAGCAGATGCTTGGTCGTTGTTTCTTGGAGGGCGGCGAGAACGTCAGCCTGATCCCGTTTGGTGAAAATCGAGATTTGCTGGGTCCGATACCAAAATTCCGATGGATTGTTCAGGGCAAATTGAACCAGCGGCAGCAGTACCAGCCAGCCGACCGAGATGACCAGGGCCAGATGGCCCGTCGCCGCCTGCCAATTTTTGCCCCGCAGGATAGAGGCCGGCCAGCGCCACCAAATCAGGGCGGCCATGACGACGAACAGGAGGATGGCCAGAATATAGAGCCGGAAGGCTGTGTAAAAAAGCAGTCCCGTACTCAGCGACAGGCCGACCCCCAGCCCATCCCGCAGCCGCCCCCAGCGCAGCCAGCGCACCAGAAAGAAGAGGCTGAGAAATTCAAAGAAGGGGGTATCGACGCCGGTCATAGCGATGCGGCTGAAGTTGACGTGCCAGCGAGCCACGGCCACCAAAAAGGCCAGCAGCAGCCCAAAGCGAGGCCCGCGCAGCTCCCGCCCAAAGAGATAGGCAGCGATGACGCCGCCCACCCCAAACATCACGCTGACCAGCCGCATCGACTGGATCGAGTCGCCGACCCATTGCAGCGCGGCGGCGTACAGCACCAGCAGATGGCCGGTGATGTTAATCGGCGGGTAGAAGATAGGCCGGTAGCTGGACTCGGCCAAGATACGGCGGGCCTGGAGTCCGGCTTCCGCCTCATCATACCAGATGCCGAAAGGCAGGCTGTTGAATTGGTAGAGCCGCATAAAGAGGGCGATCATGACGATGAGGAGCAGGGCCAGGCCGGTGTAAGGGCCGGGAAAGAGGCGCTCGATCTCGGCTCGCCAGGGGCGGCTTTTCGTCAACAGCAGCAACCCCCCGATGAACATCCCCAGGCTGCCAAAGTAGAGCCACCAGGCTTGCGGCTGCCCCACCTCGCTGCCGAACAGGGTGTAGGTGATGTAGGAAGCGCCCACCGCCGTCAGCATCAGCCACACGCCGACGTTCCGCCGCCAGTCGGTGTGGAGGGTGGTGATTAGTAATTGGTAATTGGTGAGTGGGGGGTGGTGATTAGTAATTGGTAATTGGTAAGTAGGGATTTGGGATTTGGGATTTGGGGGTG
>CAZWZZ010000220.1:4980-8439 GCA_964638395.1 uncultured Caldilineaceae bacterium | reverse complement strand
GAAAGTCAGGGGGCGCGACCACCAACCGCAACCCGATGTTGTTGTTGAAGTTGTCTGGATGATTGTTGTTGCGGTAAGAGACGCGGGCGTTCCTTTGATTGTTGGCCCACCCGCCGCCTCGCAGGGGCTTCGGCCCATCCCCAGAGACACTTTTTCAGGTCATCCCGAAAAAGACACCCTCATTTCAGCTTTTTTTGCCAACTGCCTAACAGCCGCCCCACCTCAGCTACTAGAGCGCCGCCGTGCCGCTGTTGTCCCAAACTGATGTAGCCCAAATCGTAGCTGAGACGCAAGTAAAGACGCAATTTGTCCAACTCCACATCCGCAGCGGCAAGATGCTCTCCCGGTCGGGACAGACGCACCGCCTCAAACAAACAATTTTGCAAATTAAAGGCCGCTTGCTGCATCTCGGCCGCCAGAGCAAAGCGTTGGTGTCGAGGAAACTTGATCGTCAGCGGCAAAAGCCAGCGCAGCAAATCGTAAGTTTTAGTAAAAATGGGCGATTCTTGCATCAAGTCTGAACAGCCATCTTCGGCATCAGATGGGGGGTGAGCAGCGCCCCCCGTAAGCCGAACGTATCGCCGTGGGCCACGTGAGCGACC
This sequence comes from uncultured Caldilineaceae bacterium, assembly GCA_964638395.1. Lineage (GTDB taxonomy): Bacteria > Chloroflexota > Anaerolineae > 4572-78 > J111 > CAZWZZ01. Next base: position 7,837 of record CAZWZZ010000220.1, on the reverse strand, counting down.
CACCCTTGAATCGACCGGGCCACATCGTCGTAGGTGACTTGGCCTTGAGCCAGCTTGGCCCGTTGCGCTTTGAAACGGCGGGCGAAAGCGACACCGTTGCGACGTTTCAACAGCCGGTGCGTCGGATAGGTCACAAAACCTAAAAAGGGAATACCGTTGGTCACCGGGTACACCGTGCTTGACCGCCGGTGCAAAGTCAGCCGCAAGCGAGGCAGAAAATCAACAATGGCCTGCTTCCAGGCCCACAACGTAGGTTTATCATCGCTGAACAGCAAAAAATCATCGACGTACCGCACATACGCCCCACATTTGAGATCACGCTTTACAAATTGATCCAATTCATTCAGATAGCAGTTGGCCCAAAATTGTGAGGTGAGATTGCCAATCGGCAGCCCTCTGGGGCGATTGGCCGCCAGTAAATCATCCCCCGGAAAGTAGACCACGTTATACTCATTTTTCAAGACACCCGCCCCGCTGTCCAGAATTTGGTCGATGAGCCAGCGAGTTGGTTCGTCGGCGATACGGCGAAAAAGAATGGCCTGTAAAATGGCGTGGTCGATAGCCGGAAAAAATTGGACGATGTCACCTTGCAGAACGTAGCGATACCGCCGGGCAAACTGTTGGCAGCGATCCAGGGCGGCGTGGGTACCTTTACCGACCCGGCAGGCGTAACTATCCCGGCTGAAACGAGCCTCGAAGATCGGCTCGATTTGCTGTACCAGGGCGTGATGCACGACCCGATCTCGAAATGGGGCGGCGCTAATGCGGCGGGGTTTGGGATAAAACAGATGGAAGTGACGATAGGAACCGGGCCGGTAGGTTTGACGGCGTAGCTCATCTTCCAGGGCCAGCAAATTATCAATCAGGCCGTATTCAAAGGCAGCCACGTCAGGGCTACTCCGCTTTCCCTTGGCCGCTTTACGCCAGGCCCGGTATATATTGTCATAAGCCCAAATTTTAGGATAAATATTCTTGTAGGTTTTCATCAAAAAAAAATTTCGGCCGCGTTGGCTCATAGGCGGTTTGTAACCGCCGTATTCGAGGGTTACAAACCCTCTCAGAGCGTCAAGCGGCATCTTTTCGTGACAAAAAAAATTTCGGGCCGCTTACGCGGCATTCAAAGCGAAGCAGAGCCAGACACAATCAAATGCCTATGAAATTTCGCTTGCCTGCGCCAGAAAACAGAAAAAAGAAACCAGCAGCCAGAAACCAGGATACAGCAACCTTATGTTAAGACAGGGGGCGCGACCACCAACCGCAACCCGATGAGGTTGTTGAAGCCGTCTGGACGATTGCTGAGGCGGTAAGAGACGCGGGCGATCCTTTGATCGTAGGCCCACCCGCCGCCTCGCAGGACTCGAAAGCCAACCGTGTCCAATGCCTCTCGCCCCCCACTTTGAAATTGAGGCTCGGCCTCAGCAAAGGGATAAGAAAAGCCCGGTTTATTCCAATCAAAACTGCCCCACGACGAGAGAGTCCACTCCCAGACATTGCCGGTCATATCCAGGGCCCCGCAGGCCGCCGCCCCGGCCGGAAAGCTGCCGACGGCGGTCGTCCGTTGCAGGCCGGTTTCCTCCACGTTCGTTTTGGTTGAATCCCAATCGTCTCCCCAGGCGTAACGCCGCTTGCGCCCCGTCCGGCTGTCCCAACCGGCCGCCTTCTCCCACTCGATCTCCGTCGGTAGGCGCAGCCGGTAGCCCTGTTCACCCAATAACGCCGCCCACCTACTGTGCGGAACCGGGTCGCTGCCCGCTTCAAACCGATAAAACGGTTGGTCGCCGGCCGCCAACTGCTCCTCCAGCCAGGCGCAGTAGGCCAGGGCTTCGTACCAGGTGAGGCCCACCACCGGCTGATTGGGCCGGTTGAACTTGACGTCTTTCCACCAATAGGGTTCATCCCGGCGCTCAACCGGCCGTTCGGCCAGCCATTTACCATATTTATCGCGGGTATCCTCATCCGGAATCTGGGACAGATCCGGCTCGGCCCCCTGGCGCCAGGCCCAGCCGGCCTCGCTCCACCAGCGCCGCTGATCATACCCGGCTTCGACAAAGGGGGCAAATTGGGCGTTGGTCACGGCGTAGCGAGCGATGTAAAAGGTGGGCAGGGTCAGCTCGTGCTGGGGCCGCTCATCGCTATACGCTTCTTCTTCGTCATCATTGGGCCCCAGCAAAAACGGCCCCTCCGGGATGGGACACCAGACCAAAGCGGGTAGGCGGCTGTCCGGCTCCAACCCCACGCCCGGCCGGGGGTCGCCCAACGCCCCCAGGGCCGACCCCAGCGCGGCCCGCAGGGGGGGGGCGATGCCGGTCGCTGTGTCATCATCATCCTCAAGCCGCCGGGCCATCTCAGCGGCTAAATCCCGCCGGACAGACTCCTCCACCCGGCCCGTTTGCATCTCCAAGAGAGACTGTCCGGCCACCTCCAGCGCCCGCCAGCGCCCCTCGGCCTCGTCGCCTAACCCGGCCAGATTCTGCACAAAGCGCATCGACTGCTTCAGGCTGTCGTTGTTCAGGTAGCCGGCGGCCAACAGCCACACCTCCCGCCACCAACTGTCGGCCAGGCGGCGCTCGATAAAGGCCAGCCGCTCGGCTTCATCCATCTCTTTGACCAGGTGGTGGGCGGCCAAAAACTCCTGAAAGGAGAGGTGGCTAAAGCTGTAGACCCCCAGCCGCCGCTCGGTCAACAGCCCGCCCCGGACCCGCATGGCCTCGACAAAGTCGGCGGCGGCTCTGGCCCCCAGGTCGGGGTTGCGCCGCTCGAAGGCCGGGCGGATCATCTCGACCAACTCAGCCCGCTCGACTTCGGTTGGGGCCGGGTCATCCCCTTCGTTGGTCTGCCCCCGGTGGTGAATCTCAAA
>CAZWZZ010000220.1:0-4880 GCA_964638395.1 uncultured Caldilineaceae bacterium | reverse complement strand
CGGTTGGGGCCGGGTCATCCCCTTCGTTGGTCTGCCCCCGGTGGTGAATCTCAAAGGCAGCCAGGGCCAGATAGGTGCGCCGATCTTCCGGCGAGGCTCCCACCCGCCGCAACTCCTGCCCGGCCGCGCCGCCGCGCAACAACTCCCGCAGCAGCACTTCGACACAGCGATCATAGAGGGCCGCCCGTTCGCCGGGCAGTTGGCGGTCATTGTAATGGACGATGGCCAGAATGGTCACAATCAAGGGCGTATCGGCCAGCGCCCGGATGCGGTCGTTCGTCCGAATACCGGCCTGAAGATCGGCGGCCTGGCTGCGGGCCACATCGGCCACGGGATAGACGGCCTGACACCAGCGGCTGACCAGGGTATCAACCTGTTCCGGCTCCAGGGGGCGCACATCCAGCCGCCGGAACTGTTCACCGAGGACGGCCTGCCCCTCGTAAGCGGCCACCCGCGAGGTGACCAAATAGCGGTTGTCGGGGTAGCTGCGGACCAGTTTATGCACGGCGTCCCGCACGTTTCGCCGCTCCTCGCTATCGGCCACCTCATCCAGGCCATCGGCCATAATCAAACAGCGACCGGCCCCCATCAGCCGTTCGAAAAAATCGGACGGCAGCTTGAGAGAGGGAAAATCCTCGGCCACGCGGGCGGTGATGAAGCGAAGCATAGCCCCGCTGCCGGGATCGACCTGGCCCCCCTCCCGCCGACAAAAGCGGGCAAAATCCCGCAGGGTCAGAAAAATGGGCACCGGCACCTCAGCCTCGGCGGCCAGACCGAGGGCCGCCTGCGCTCGCTGCGTCCGCCCCTCGCGAATGGCGGCGGCCAGTTGGGCGGCCATAAAGCGGAGCAGCGTAGTTTTGCCGCAGCCCGGCCCGCCGACCACCGCCAGCCGCCGGCCCAGCGTCCACAACTGATCGGTGGCCACCGGTTCGGCCTGCTCGCCTAAACGCAACTCGCCCCAGTTGGCCTGGCCCCATTTACGGCCCGGTTCCTTATCTGCCCGCTCCGGCCACACCTCCAGGGTGATAAAGACCTGATCCAACTCGGCGCTGACCGGTCGCCCGCCCCGCTCCTCGATGCCCTGCATATCCAGGCGATGGTGGGTTTCGTAGATCAAGCGCAAATAGTCGGCCAACAAGCGGCGATAGGCCGCATCGTCCAACTGGGGCGGGCCGGGCGCTTCGCGGTAAGTGGTCACATACAGGTTGTACTGCGCCCCGGTGATAATGTCGCGGGCGAAAATATCTCCCTCGGCGGCCACATCCCCCGCTGCGCTGCCCTCTTCGCGGGCGGCCAATGCTTCGAGCAGCGGGGCCAGCAGCTCTTTTTTGAGGTCCGGCGGCAGGTTGGAATTTTTGAGGGTCCGGATTTTTTGCTGTAATTCTTGAATGGTTGGCTGAGGTTGTTCGGGCATGGTTATTTCCCTATAGCGTCCAACCTGCGAGGTTTTTAGAACCTCGTAGGTTTTTCGCTGATCAACACCTACAAGGTTTCATAAACCTTGCAGGAGGCAAATTAGAACAATTTTTGGGCCATCTGAATGAGAAGCAAAGCCGTCGGAATCGTTTTGGCGATAATCGGCGCGGCCTTATCAAGGGTGATGAAGGTTTCGCTGGCTTTGGTAGCGATGTTCAAAAACTCCTTGATCCGACCAATGAGAATATCCTTGAGCGGTTCCTCCTCCTGAGCCATCTCCGCCGCCTCGTCCAAAGCACGGCGGGCATATTTAGCCTCCGTATCCGACGTAATCTCCTCGGCAGCAATGGCCTGGTCCAGTTGCTCTCGAAGGGCTTTGACTTCGGCCACAAAATCAGCGGGGGTGGGGCTATCAGGATTGAGATAGCGCAGACCGGTGACGATATTTTTGGCCGTGATGTCGCCGGTGGCCGTCACCTCGCCGGTACTCAACTTTTGCATCACCTGGAGAGCGGCTTGCAACGTCTCATCATCAATTGCCCCTTCGATATCGACTCCGGTAATAATATGGTCAGCCTTGATTTTGCCGCCGGCGCGGACGCCGCCGGTTTTAGGTCGCTCGGTCATGGGATGCCTCCGTCATTTTATAAAAATTTTGTTAGGTCAGCCTATGGCTCGATTGTATCAAAAGTAAGGGACGTCGTCAATGTTTCTGCAAATTCAGTGGACTACAATCAAATGCTCTGAGCCGGTTTGCAACCGGCGACGTGGGTTACAAACCCACTATGAGCTTTTCTGCTGCGGTCTGCTGAAATTGACGCCATTGATTTCTCGTTGTAAGATGCCCCTCAAAATTCGTCAGGTTCTCTGAGGTTTTTTGTGGTGAGGGCATCCCTATGCCCGCTCTCGCATTGGGATGCGGTCGCTACCCCACGTCGGGACAACAACGGCTAAAAAAATCAACAGATGGGTTAATAATTATAGTGTCCAAACAATCTCCCAATCTCCCAATCTCCCAATCTCCCAATCTCCCAACCTCCCAACCTCCCAACCTCCCAACCTCCCAATCCCCGCATCCCCTCCTGCCTCTCCTCGGCTACCTGCTGCTGACCATCCTGATGACCTGGCCGACCGTCCGCCATCTGGCCGCCGGTATCCCCGGCGACGGTTTCGACGGCTGGCAAAATTACTGGAACCTGTGGTGGGTGCGGGAGGCGATTCTGGTTCTCGGCCAGCACCCCTTCGTCACCGGCTATCTCTACCCGCCGCAGGGAACCAACCTTCTCTTTCACACCCTCAACATCTTCAACGGCCTGTGGACGCTGCCGCTACAACTGAATTTCGGCCTGGCCATTGCCTACAACAGCGTCGTCTTTTTCAGCTTCGTCTTCGCCGGGTATGGCGGCTATCTGCTGTCGCTCTACACCCTCAGTCAGTTGAGGAGTCCAACGTTCACGTTGACCGGGGGCCGGCGACTGGCCGCTTTTGCCGGGGGACTGGTCTTTACGATGTCCCCCTTTCACCTGGCCCACCTGCTGGGCCATATGCAGGTCTTTAGTATGGTCTGGCCCCCCTTCTACATCCTGTGGCTACTGCGGACCCTGCAACCCTGGCAGCCGACCGTCCCGCCCCTCGACCGCCGCAACATCGCCCTGACCAGCCTCTTCCTCATCCTGGCCACCGCCGTCGATTGGTACCACACCCTGTATCTGTTGCTGGTCACCGGCCTGGTGTTGATCTGGAAGCTGTGGCATTTGTTCCGGTTGAGGCGGCAAGCGGCAACCCTCCTGCGGCCCCTCCTCATCACCGCTCTGATCGGCCTCGGCTTTGCCATCCTCCTCTCGCCGCTGCTGGTGCCGATGATCCTGGAGGCCAGCAATCGGCCCGACCTGGAAACCGGCCTGGCCCAAAATATCACCCTCTCCGCCGACCTGCTGGCCTTCTTCCTGCCCTCAGAGATGCACCCGCTGTGGGGCGAGTGGGCGACCGGCATTGCCAACAACTTCACCACCACCACCTCGGAGCGGCTGATCTTCGCCGGCTTTGTGCCCCTGGCCCTAACCGCCTACATTCTGATTCGCGCCTGGCGACAGCCCATCGTCCGTTTCTGGGGACTGGTGGCTCTGCTCTTCTTTCTGTTAGCCCTCGGCCCCTACCTGCACATCAACGGCCAGATGGTCACCCTCGGCGAGCAACCCCTGCCCCTGCCCTACCTGCTCCTCTATCACACCATCCCCTTCATCGACCTGACCCGCTCCCTCAGCCGCTACGATCTGATGGTTATGCTCGCCCTCGGCGTCCTCGTCTCTATCGCGCTCAATCACATCTCAAGTCTCATATCTCGAGGCCCCCGTCTCGAGAGAGGCGACCCACGAACCACAGACCACAGACCACGGACCACGGACTACGGACCACGTTTCTCCACTCTCCCCCCGCTCCTGGCCATCCTCCTCATCTGCTTCGAGTTCCTGCCCCTACCCTACCCCATCTCCCGCCTGGAGATTCCCCAATTTTATTACGACATCGCCGCCGATGAGCCTTACGTCGTCGCCGAGTTGCCGATGAATTGGGACCGGCCCACGCCGCTGCTGCACCAGACCATCCACGGCAAACCGCTGCTGACGGCCTACACCTCCCGCGACAATCCCCGCGAGTTGGTCCGGCGACTGCCCGTCTTTCAGCAGTGGCGCAGCCTCGGCCCGGACATCCTCGACCAACCGCTCGACCGGATCGCGCCGACGCTTTTCTTCGATTTCAACCTGCGCTACATCATCCTCGACTATTGGCAGATGCCCCCCGGCCCGGAGCGAGAAGCTACGGAAAAATGGGTGGCCGCTGCCCTGCCGGACGTTGCCCCGGTTTATGACGATGGCCGGTTGAAGGTTTACCAAAGTCCGCCCCAAACGGAGACGCAGCCCTACCTCAGCCTGGGCAATGGCTGGGGCGAGCGGCAGGAGAGTGAACGCGGCGTCAGCCGAACCATCAGCGGCGCGGAACCGGCCGAGCTATTCCTGCACCATCCCCAAGAACGAACCTTGCGCCTGGAAATCACGGCGGCGGCCAAAGAGTCCTCTGTCCCCCTGACCCTGACCGCCACCGACCACCCACTGGCCACCTTCGACCTCGGCCCCGATTTTTCTACCCACACTATCCTCCTGCCTTCATTCAATCTTGATTTGATTCGCCTGGAATTAGAGACCTTAGAGAGTATTGAGGTTATTATCAGAACTATATCGCTACACGAAGAAAATGATACGCCACAAACTTCTTAAATTTCTCCTCCTCCTGGCCCTCCTCTCAGCCCTGACGACAGCCTGCGGCGCGGGGCTGCTGGGCGGAAGCGGTCCGCTCGATTTCCTCGACACCGCTACCCCACCGCCGTCCCAACAGTTCCGGCTGATCCCGGCCACCGCCCGGAGCGGACTCGCGGCCCTGCCCGGCTACCGGGCCGATCTCGTTCTCGA
>CAZWZZ010000219.1:0-8486 GCA_964638395.1 uncultured Caldilineaceae bacterium | reverse complement strand
CAGGCAAGAGCAATATCGACCTGCAAAATAAAATTAGATCCAAACGGGTTGAAATCTTGCGAATAGTCGAAGAGGTAGCCCAGCTTCTGGAACAGGCTTACGGTATTTTCGTTACCAGTCCCGGCCTGATGATCGAGATTTTGGAGGAGTATTAAACGGTTAGCGATGACCAGACCCAATATATCCAAATTGTTCGGCTCGGATTGCCAAATCCGAGCCAAAACGGGGATTTGGCAATCCCCTTTGAGCGAAAATTGGATCGACTGAGACCAATAAAACACCCCCCAAATAATTTTGGAGGGTGTTTTTATTAGCCGTATACCGCCGCATCCTGAGTAGATGGAGAAACGAGATTGTATCGAAGGGTGCGATTGAGAACTACTGATTAGCCGTAGAGCGCCGCATCCTGAGTAAATCGAGGCACGAGATTGTATCGAAGGGTGCGACGCTCTGCGGGATATGAATTGCTTGGGCTTTGCTTACCGCTGGGCCACCGCCTGCGGGGCGTTGAAAGAGCGGGCAATCATCTCAATCGGCTTTTGCTCACCGACGCCGGTGATGATAACGAGGGAGGCGTCCGTCTCGATGAAGAAGTTGGTTTCTTGAGCGCCCAAGTCCTCGGCATAGACAATGACTCGTTCCGCCGGTTGGCTATGGATGGTCAACGTCTGGTGGCTGATGACCATCTGCTCGCCGAGGTTACGCGCCACAAAAGCCGCCAGCCCCTCGGCCGGCAACGAGCCTATCGCCTCGACCGTGACCCGGCTCACCCCATCCGGCGACTCGAATTGGGAGACATTGGCCGTCGTCTGGTTGATTTGCCAACCGACCGGGTAATCGAGATGGTAATCAAACATTTGGTTGTTATAAACGACCATCTGCTCGGCGGGTGTCGGGACCATGTCTTCCACGGTTGTGGCCTGAGCGACCAGGGATCGAGTTTCGGTCACGGTGACCGCCTCGTCGTCCGCCGTGGTCATTATGTCCGGGGCCGGGTGGGACAGACGATAGCCGGTGACGAAGATAGCCCCGCTCAAAATAGCGAGAATGATGATCGAACGAATGTATTGTCGGGTCATGATTTCCCCCTGATGCGTACCTAAACTACTGTTCTTAGCCTATGCTACCATTATCTCACAAAACTCTCGCTTTAACATCGGCTGACTACACATCATCGGCGTGGACGAATCTCACAAATTTTAAGTAAGACATAGGCCAAAATGCCTATTGTTTACCGGTAACGGCTGTGTGGTCAATAATTTTCTACCGAACTGCTGAAATGTGTTATAATAAGTGGGGAAGCATAATTTTAGAATGATAGCAGGTAACCAATGATTATCAATCGCGAAACCATTGAAGCCCAAGAAGAACGTCTGGCCCCTTACGCCATGCGGAGCCGCGACTCGCGGGGGCGGGCGGTGGCCGAGGATCAACATCCTTACCGTACCCCCTTCCAGCGGGACCGGGATCGCATCATCCATACTACGGCCTTTCGGCGGCTGGAACACAAAACCCAGGTGTTTTTGACCACTGAGGGGGATTATTACCGCACCCGGCTAACCCACACCATCGAGGTGGCCCAGATCGGGCGAACGATTGCCCGGGCGTTGGGGGCGAATGAGGATTTGACCGAGGCTATCTGCCTGGCCCACGATTTGGGCCACGGCCCTTTTGGCCACAGCGGCGAAGCGGCCCTGAACCAGATGATGGCCGACCACGGCGGCTTCGACCACAACTACCAAAGTTACCGCCTCGTTGAAAAAATCGAGCATCGCTTTCCCGATTTTCGGGGGTTGAACCTGACCTGGGAGGTCAAAGAGGGCATCCTCAAGCACGAAACGGAGTATGATCGGACCAGCGCCCGTGATTATGAGCAGTATGAGCCGGATTTGCGGCCCACGCTGGAGGCCCAGATCGTCAACTATGCCGATGAAATCGCCTACACCACCGCCGATCTGGATGACGGCCTGCGCTCCGGGATGATCGTCCCCCACCAGTTGCGCGACATTGAATTTTGGCGACTGGTTACGAAGGAGTTGGGCATCGATCCCTACAGCGGTTTTACCGATATGGATCGCCATCGGATCGTCCGCCGCCTGGTCGGCAAAGAGGTCAGCGATTTCATCCACGCCAGCAACGAGGCCCTCGTCGCAAACAACATTCAGAGCGTCGATGATCTGCGCCGCTTGCCCCACAACATCGTCACCCATTCCGAGCAGGTCGGGCAACTGAACCGGCAATTGAAGGATTTCTTGTACAACAATCTTTACCGCCACTGGCGGATTATGCGCATGGACCTCAAAGCCCGTCGCTTTGTGGGCGAGTTGTTCGAGGCGTATCTGACCTCGCCGGTGGTGCTGCCCACCAATGTCCAACAGCAGATCGAGCGGCAAGGGCTGGAGCGCACCGTCTGCGATTATATGGCCGGGATGACCGACCGCTTCGCTCTGGAAGAACACAACAAGCTCTTTAGTTCCCGCTCCCAATTTGGCAATTTGCTGTAATCAGGAGAGCGCCGCATCCTGAGTAAACCGAGGTACGAGGTTGTATCGAAGGGTGCGGCGCTCTCCTGGTAATCAAAAAAGCGATGGTTCAAAACCATCGCTTTTTTCGTTCTTCGGTTAAAAATCCGCTTATGTGCCCTGATACTCCTGCGGCACGTCCATCTCCCCAACGCGGAGGTCAACCCCTTCACGCAGGAAGACTTGCAAGGTCACTTTGAGCTTTTCAAAATATTCGTTATTCTCGCCGCCATACTCCAATTCGTCGATTGTAGCGACGACCCGCATGGCCGTTGTTTCCAGCGTAAATTCTTTGCCCGGTTCGGCCAGAATGGCTTCGGCCTGGGGGTTGGCTTCGATGCTGTTCCGCAATTCGACATCTTCCTCGAAGGCGTGCTGGCTCATCACCACGCGAGACAGGGTGGTAATATCGGTTTTGTCGAACAACCCGACATCGAAAGCGGTCACTTGTTTAGGCGTTGTGCCCGGAATGGCTTTCATGATACCCATACCGCTTTCACCCAAGAAATCGCCTTCATCCGTCTCGATGGTAAAGAACTCATCATAATTATTTTGGCCGGAGGTGTAGGTTCCGCTCCAGATACGCAGGGGGGGCGGGCCTTCCCCCTCCCACTCGACTTCGGGATTGCGAGATTGGGTGCTAGAGCGGCCAAATTGCCAGCGTCCGATGAGCAACACCGCCGCAATAATTGCTCCCAGTAAGATCAAACAGCCAAGCGCCGTTCGGCCCCAGGGAAAACTCGCTTCGGGAGCCGGGGCAGCGGGGGCCGGAGCTTCGGCCTGTTCACCCTCTGCCGGGGGTTGGCCGGCGGCCCCTTCCTCCGGGGCCGGCTGTTCGGCGGCACCCTCCCCCTCAACCGGGGCCGGAACCGCCCCCAAGAGTTGGGCGCTAAAAGTGTTGATAGCTTGCGCCCGGGCGCTGTCACTCTGATACTCCGAGGTCAATGCGGCGATTTCATTTTCGACAGTGGCTTGATCCCAATTTTCCGCATTCTTTAAGTTGAGGGCCAGTTCATTGACCAGTTGCGCCTCGACCGCCTGGCCATTGGCGACGAATGTGGCTGATCGTTCCCCCAGTTGGCGGACTTTTGTAGCCGTATCGAATGTTTTGAGCCGTTCCTGAGCTAGATTGACCTGGCGATTGACGATGTAAGAGTCGGTGGCCATTTTAACGTATTCATTTTGATACCCGCTTGACAACTCATCGGGAAAGGCTCCACCGGCATAGGTGGCCGGGTTAACTTGCCAGGCATAATAGGTGCCAAACAATGTGCCCAAAATACACCCAAAAACAAGACCGGCCAAAACAACGATAATGAGTCTGCGCTGAACCGCTTCCATTGAGGGTCTTCCTGCACCCATAGACACTCTCCTCACTTGGGGAATTTGGCGTCTCTGCCTCTTAATTATCAGGCTAGAGGTAGACAGTTAACAATTTTTTTTCATTCTACCCCACCCCTTTCAAAAACACAAGTTGAGGCGTAAATTTTGACATTATGTAAAATATCAGGCTCAAATCAGGTCAATTACGGCCTCTTTGGGGGCCGTCGTTAGAACCTCCACGCCCGCCTCGCCAACAACGACCATATCCTCGATCCGCACGCCGCCCCAGTCGGGAATATAAACGCCCGGTTCAATGGTCATCACGGCCCCGGCAGCGACGTCGTAGGGGTAGGTGAAGCTGTAGCGCGGCCCCTCGTGGACATTGAGACCCACGCCGTGTCCCAGGCCGTGGCCGAAATACTCTTTATACCCGGCGGCTTCGATAATATCACGAGCGATTTTATCAACATCCTCCCCGGTCATCCCCCCCTTTGCCCCTTTGACCGCTGCTTGTTGAGCCTCCAGGACAGTCTCCCAGACCTCGAAATATTTGCCGTTCGCGGGTGGTCCCAGCGACACCGTGCGGGTGATGTCCGAGCAGTAGTCATCGACCACACAGCCGAAATCAAGGATGATCGGCTCTCCTGCCCGGATGACGCGCTCGGTGGGGCGGGCGTGGGGTCTGGCGCTGTTGGGGCCGGAGGCCACGATAGACGGAAAGGAGAGGGCCGTCGCTCCGTGGGTCCGCATATAACTTTCCAACTCCCAGGCTACCTGCATCTCGGTCAGCCCCGGCTTCATCCAGCGGCTGATGTAGGTCCAGGCTGCATCAGCCAGGGCCACCGCCTTCTTGACGCGGGCCACTTCCTCCGCATCTTTTTGCATCCGCAGGGTCTCGATGAACCCTTCGGTATTGATGAGTACCAGTCGCCCCAGCAGGGCACGCTCCCAGGCGTGGAGTTGGGCCACGCTCACGTGCTGGGCCTCGAAGCCAATCGCCCGCCCCCCCAGGCCGGCCTCCCGCAGCACCTCCAACATATTGCCGGCGAAATCATAGCCGACCTCGGCCAACTCCCAGCCGGGACACTCCTGCTTGACCTGTTCGTAATAGCGAGAGTCGGTGGCCACGATCTGTTTTTCTGTGGCGATGATGAGAACCCCATTGCTGCCGGTAAAGCCCGACAGATAGCGGCGGTTATCCGCCTGCGTGACCAGCAAGCCCGCCAAACCTTCTTCTTCCATCAGCGCCCGAAGTTTTTCAAATCGCATTTCAAGTTCCTTTCACAAAAATATGACAAATTGTACTGCTGAGTGGCCCTCCGGTCAATACGTTCCTCAAAATTCATTTTAATCAATCCTTAATGTAAAGTTCATTTTTCCTTAATGTTCGCTGGTTATTATGTAGTTAACACTAAGTAAAACATAGTGTTAACCCTCTCTCCTGAAAGGGAAAAGGTCCGTGTAGTGGCAGCGCGGGCCTTTTCTCTCTTTTAAACCCATTTTTTATGAAACAATGACAAAACCGCCCAGGTTAAGAATACCTGGGCGGTTTTTAGTTTGGTTAGATTGACGCCGGTTCGATCAACCTACTGAATGGCGTAAGTTACCTGCAACTGCGTCGAAATCTCTACCTCGCCGGGAGAGATGGGACCAACCCCGCCCCCGCCGACACCTTGAGCATAGGCCCCTACGGCGACGGGAAACAGTCCGGGGGTGACTACTTCGCTGACGCTGACCACCTCGCCGATTTCGACGCCGTTCAGTTCGGCCAATTCTTGAGCCGTGGCCAGAGCGTCATCGATGGCCCGCTGCCGGGCTTCGGAGCGCAACCCGCTGGGATCGGCCACGTTGAAGTCGATGCTGTTGACCGTATTGGCCCCCGCATCCAAGACCGCCCCCAGAATATCGGTCAGGTTGTCCAGATTACGGACCGTCACCGACACGTTGTTATTGACGTGGTAGGTCGCTTCCCCGCTACCCGCCCCTACATCAGGCCCGGCGTAGGGGCGCTCCAGCCAGATGTTGTAATAGGCCGTCTGAATATCCCTGTCGGCCACCCCCTGCGTTTCCAGGGCCGACACCATGGCCTCCATCGTGGCCGCGGCTTCGCTGCTGGCCTGCTTGACATCGCTGCCCAACGTCTCGACGCCGAGGTTGATCCGGGCCAGGTCGGGGGCCACGCTCACCTGGCCTTCACCGACCACGGTAATGGTTCGGGGCGAGCTTCCCTCGCCATCCGTCTGTGCTTCGACCGGGTGGGGGGCCAGCCAGCCCACACTCATACTGCCCAGAATCAACAAGGCCAGGGTGGCCCCAACCAGTAGGACTAATGATGGTTTGTTTCTCATTGTTTATCTCCTTGAAATGTTGTTAAACAAAGTTGAACCGTTTGTCACAGTTCACTATTTTAGACGATAGTGACTGCAAAAAGGTTCCACATTACCAAGGATGCTATAATTTCTAACCGATCACTCTAGGCCGGGCCGGGGCGGCGGCTCTCGATGGTGTCTAACAGCGAACTGAAGGCATCGGCGAAGGCTTGGACCCCGGCCTCTTCCAATTCGGCCCGATCAATTCATCGACATAGGGAGTTCCAGAAAAATAATGATCCCAAAAATCCGAGCTTGGGGTCAGTGGTCAGTGGTCAGTTGTCAGTTGCAAAGGACAAATGACAACTGACCACTGACTCATTATCCAACTTTGGGGTCATTTAAATCTTGGAACTGCCATATAGAGTATCGGGATAGGCAGGGTTCTTGGTGCTGGTCGAAGCCCACAACGGACGTTGCGGCCCCGCCTTCATCACAGGTCATAAGTGACGCCCGTCAATTCTTCCGAGACTTGCCACAGACGGTGGGCATCGGCCAGGTTATGGGAGGCGTCGTTCGATTGGACCCGCACCGGGTGGCCACGTATTTCCATGAAGCCGTTGGGGCCATAGTAGTCGCCGCCGGTCACGTGGGGATCAACGGCGGCGCGGAGGGTGGGCAGCGCCCCCATCGACTGGGATTGGGCGAAGTAGGGGTTGAGGAAACTGGCCGCGCCGCTATGCCGCTGCAAATTGGTCTCGGTCCAGCCGGGGTGAGCGGCCACGGCGAGGGTCTCCTTTCCGGCGGCGGTCAGTCTGCGCTGTAGCTCGTAGGTGAACAGCAGGTTGGCCAACTTGCTCTGGCCGTAGGCCGGGCTGGGCTTGTACGCTTTTTTCTCCCACTGTAGATCATCGAAATCCATCTGGCCAAAACGGTGGGCCATGCTGCTGACGGTGACGATCCGGGATTGCGGCGTTTCCATAGCCAGGTCGAGCAGCAGACCGGTCAGGGCGAAATGGCCCAAGTGATTCACGCCAAACTGAGTCTCGAAACCCTGCGCGGTTTTGCCGTAGGGCGGAACCATAATCCCGGCGTTGTTGATGAGCAGGTCGAGCCGGTCATACTTTTCCTGAAAAGCTGCCGCAAAGTCCCGCACCGAGTCGAGGTCGCCCAAATCCAGTTCCATAACCACCACCTCCCCCTCCGGCTGGGTCTGCCGGATCTGCTCGGCGGCGGGATTAGCCTTTTGTAAATTGCGGCAGGCCATGACCACCGTGGCCCCTTTCTGGGCCAGTTCCAGCGCGGTCTCGTAGCCGATGCCGCTGTTGGCCCCGGTCACAATGGCCACCTTGCCGCTCTGGTCGGGGATGTCGGCGGCCGTCCAGACATCGCCGGTTGTCCCATTTTTGGCCTGCTGCTGTTTGGTGAGCCACAGATACACGCCCACGCCGGTCAGGATGACCGTGAGGCCACCGAAAACCATCTTCTTGTTCATAGAAAAACTCCTTTAAAATATAGAGAGTAACTACCCAGCCATTATCTCATTTCTCGCTCCTTCAGCCTGTCCTGCGTAGTCGAATGGGTCGCTCGAAATGACATGCCTGAGCAGTTACCCTTTCCCAATTACCGCTCCAGCCAGGCCAACGCCCCGGCCAGCCCCCCCAGAAACGCGCCGATCAGCGCCGCAACGAGGGCCGCCCCCAGGGCCACCGCCAGCGTACCGCTCACCACCTCGGCCAGCGCCGCGCTCATCCCCCCCAGGACGATCCCCAGCACCGCCCCGACCATCATCCCGACCAGCGCCCCCCGCACCGCCGCGCCCAGCATCGCTACCGTTTTATCCCAAAATGTTCCGTTGTTTGGTCTATTCATGCGCTTTTCGTCAGCAAACTTATAGTTCGATTTGTCACGGCTCAGGAGCGCCACCCGTTGCGGCAATTATACCCTGAAACTCAATCTACTCAACTTTGGTGGGGTAGAAAGACAGCCCCTAAAGGTTTCAGAGCGCGAGGTTATCACAAAACCCTGGGCCGGATGGAAGCAGGCTGTGTCCGGCGTGGGTGGCGGAAACCTTTAGAGTCTTGTTCACCATATTTAGAACTGCTGGGTTATTTTGGCATCCTTTTTGACTCTCGTTATATTATAGGTAACGGTCAGTAATCTTCGACAGGGTTTTTGGCGTGGTTCGGAAACCTGAGATATTGGCTTGACATTGGAGTCACAACCACGTAAAACGTATTGCGTCAAACGTAAAAATTTGACGATACCGGTCATTAGTTGGACTTTGGACAAAAACATTCAGGATTGCAAGACTGAATAGCCTCAAAACATA
>CAZWZZ010000218.1:0-8512 GCA_964638395.1 uncultured Caldilineaceae bacterium | reverse complement strand
ATAGTGCAAAACTCACAACAACCGCGTAATTGACCCCTTTATCGTTACGTGCTATAATTTTGCGCTATCACCGCCTGACCCCGATGTAAGGCGTAATCGGCCTCTCGATGTAGAAAGGCTAATCCCCTTTCGCCCGCACGATAAACTAATCCTTAGGAGGAGAAAAGCGATGGCACTCTTCACCAATCTGCTTTTATATATTATTTTAGCCCTGGGCGTAGGCTTTGCCCTGCGCTCTATTAAAAATGGGGATGGCAACCCCCAATTCAATTGGTATATCTCCGGCGTCATCATCGGCGCTGTCTGTGGCCTGGTCAACGCAGTGTTAGTCAGCGGTGGGCTGCTGTTCGGCGGGGCCTTCAACCTCGATGTGGTGCTGGGCGCATTCATCGGGGGGATGGGAACCGGCCTATTTATCGGCCTGCCCATCGGCCTGATTACGGCCTATGATATGTCGAAACGATTTACCTTCATCGACGGCTGGCTGCTCTTTTTCAAAATTATTATTATTTTCGTTGTCATCGGCGGCACGATCTCCTCCCTGGCCGTACCAAAATATACCCTTGAGCAATGGTTCGACTTCTTTATCTTCGGCCTGGCTCAGGGCGGGATTTACGCCCTCATAGCCCTCGGCTATACCCTCGTCTACGGTATCCTGTTTATGATTAACTTCGCCCACGGCGAAGTCTTTATGTCCGGCTCGTTCACCGGCTTCTTCGTGGCCAATGCCCTGGCCCAGGAAGGCCCCAACGGTGAGATATCGATGCTCGAAGGCAGCCCGGTCATGGCCCTGGCTATCGTCTTCTTCGTGTCGATGGCCACCTCCATCATAGTGGCCGTTCTTCTGGAACGGGTCGCCTATCGCCCGCTCCGCAACTCTCCCCGGCTGGTGCCGTTGATTACGGCCATTGGGGCCTCCTTCTTTTTGCAATACACTTTTCGGGGCTTCTACGGCTCCGGCGTCGAAGCCTATCCGCCCGTACCGGCCCTGGTCGGCGATTTGCTCATTGGCGATTTGATGCTGGTGCTTGCTCTGGCCATCATTGGGGGGCTTGGCTTCTACGCTCTGTTGAAAGTTACACCCCGCCTCAAAACAGCCATTTCGGGCCAGGCCGGTGAATGGGTGCCCTTTGTCATCGGCAGCGCGGCCCTAATCCTGCTGGTTTATCTACTGGCCCTACCGCTGCAAGCCATCTTCGCTTCATTGCTGAATAACATCTTCCCGCTGCCCCCCGACACGGCCCAAGCCTTCGAAATCACCACCCGCTCTGAATATCCGCTCCCGGTCTCGCGCATTCAGTTTACGGTCATTATCTCCTCCATTTTGCTGATGGTCGGTCTCTACAGCTTCGTTCAATTCACCAAAGTGGGCAAGGCCATGCGGGCCGTGGCGGAGGACAAAGAGGTGGCCGCTTTGATGGGGGTCGATGTGGACCGGGTGATTACGATCACGTTCGCCCTCGGCGCGGCGATGGCCGGGGCTGCCGGGGTGCTGTATGCCCTGATCTTCCGCCAGGTCAACTTCTTTATGGGTTTCTTCCCCGGGCTGAAAGCCTTTACCGCCGCCGTGTTGGGCGGCATCGGCAACGTGCCGGGGGCGATGCTCGGCGGGCTGTTCCTGGGTGTCTTCGAGTCGCTGGGGCCGAGTTTGTTTCTGGAGGGGCTGGGCATCGCCGCCCCCTACCAGTTGAAGGACGTCATCGCCTTTACGATGCTGGTGCTGGTGCTGATCTTCCGCCCGACCGGCATTATGGGGGTTGAGTTGAGCAAGAAGAAAGCCTAAGGAGGGCGTGACGATGAGCAAGGCTTATAGAGAAGACATCACCTGGAAAAAAATTATTCAGTTTGGGCTAATCAGCGGCGTGGCCATTATTTATGTTTGTTTGGTGGGGATGGTCGAAACCTTCCACGAGCGGGACGTGATTTTTGAATATTTGTCGCTGGGGCGGACCCTGCTGGTGGCCATCAGCTTTGGGATGGGTTATGTCATCGCCGGTCGGGTGGTGTCTAACCCCGGCAAAGTCGTCGGCGGCAGCATCGTCGCCGGTCTGCTGTCGATGCTGTTGACGACTATTTTGATTCTGCTGATCGAGCCGCTCAATATGCGGGAGATGTTTGTCAATGCCTCGAACGCCCTCATCCAAATTTTGACCTTTGAGCAAGAGTCGCTGGTCACGGGGCTGTCAATGTTGGGCGCAATGTTGGTCGGTCTCCATTTCTTGGGGGCTGTCGTCAATCTCTTGCCGACTCATCTGCGCCGCTTCATTGTGGTTGGCTTGAGTGCGACGGTGATAATGGGGATGCTCCAAGAGTTGTTGGAAGTAGTGCTGGCCCGTAGCGACGTCACCAAACCCATCGGCGATTTTCTCTTTGCCCGCAGCGGTCTATCTATTCAGGGGGCGGTCGCCGTTTTTATCATTTTCGGCCTGCTCAACTTTATCTGGGTGACGCAAGGAAGCAATGTCAACCAGGGCATCGCCAAGTTGCCGCCCGCCCAACAGCGGGTGTTTAGTTGGGGCACGATTGGCCTCAGCATCCTGTTTCTCATCCTTCTGCCCCAGATGGTCGGCCCTTACATCAGCCAGATTTTGGTGCTGGTCGGTCTTTACGTCTTGATGGGGTTGGGGCTAAACATCGAAATCGGCCTGGCCGGTTTGCTCGACCTGGGCTTCGTCGGCTTTTTTGCCATCGGCGCCTACACCGTGGCTCTCTTTACCTCGCCCTCGGATGTCGGTCTGGCCAGTGTGGTGGCCGGGGAAGCAACCAATGACTCTTTCGCCTCTTTTTGGGTGGCCATTCCGGTGGCGGTAGCTATTTCGGCGATGGCCGGAGTTTTCCTGGGCATCCCCGTGCTGCGGATGCGGGGGGACTATCTGGCCATTGTGACGCTGGGGCTGGCTGAAATCATTCGTATTCTGGTGCTGTCCGACTTCCTGCGTCCGCTGCTGGGCGGCGCTCAGGGCATCCTCAACATTCCCAAACCCAACCTCAGCGACATCCCCGTTCTTGGCTGGTTTGTCGATGTGCCGGTCAAAGATCCCGGCGATTTCTACTACTTGATCGTCATTGGCTGCGTGATTATCGCCTTCATCGCCTGGCGGCTACAAAATGCCCGCATTGGCCGCAACTGGATGGCCATCCGCGAGGATGAGGATGTGGCCGAGGCGATGGGTATCAACCTCATCTTGAGCAAACTGCTGGCCTTCGGCACCGGGGCGGCCTTTGCCGGGCTGGCCGGGGCTATTTTTGCGGCGCAGGTCGGCTCCGTCTTCCCCCACAGTTTTGGCCTGATCGTTTCTATCAACGTCGTCAGCCTGGTCATTATCGGCGGGATGGGCAGTATTCCCGGCGTGATTATCGGAGCGTTTGCCCTGGTGGGTCTGCCCGAACTGCTGCGTGAGTTTTCCGAGTTTCGGCTGCTGATTTATGGGATGCTTCTGGTGGTTATGATGTTGGTCAAGCCGGAGGGCTTCTGGCCCTCGGAGGTCAACCGCCGGGAGTTGGCCGAGAGTGATGAAGATGTGCCCAGCGGCAGCCCGGCTGCCGTGCCGGCCTCGAAGTAATATTTAACTGGAGAGCGTTATGGCCTCAATTTTAACTGCTAAAGGCGTGACCAAACGGTTCGGGGGTTTGGTTGCCGTCAATAATGTCGATCTCGACGTCGAAAAGCAGTCGATCCACGCTATCATCGGTCCCAACGGGGCGGGCAAAAGCACTTTTTTCAACTGCGTGACCGGCTTTTATAAAATCGACGAGGGGGAGGTTATTTTTGACGGGAGACCGCTCAGGGATATTCCGCCCGACCAAATCACCCGCCGGGGTATTTCCCGCACTTACCAAAACATCCGGCTTTTCTCGAATATGACTGCCCTCGAAAATATTATGGTCGGTCAAGAACCCCACCTCAAATCTACCTGGATCGGGGCCATTTTTGGAACACCGGCCACCGTCCGTGAGGAGCAGTCAGCCCACGAAGAGGCTCTCCGTATGCTGCACTTCGTCGGTTTGAAAGGGAAAGGGGATTACGTCGCCAAAAACCTGCCCTATGGGGACCAACGCCGCCTGGAAATTGCCCGGGCCCTGGCCAGCAAGCCGAAGTTGCTGCTGCTGGATGAGCCGACAGCGGGTATGAACCCCAACGAAACCGCCGAATTGACCGATTTCTTCTACCGTATTCGGGATGAGTTGCAGATTACGCTGATGCTGATCGAACATGATATGCGGGTGGTGATGGGCATTTCGGAACGGATTACCGTTTTGGATTATGGCCAGAAAATCGCCGAAGGCTTGCCCACGGAAATTCAGAACAACCCCAAAGTGGTCGAAGCCTATCTGGGCCGGAGCGCGACCGATGTGGCCCACAAAAATGGTAGTGGCGATGCCAGACAAGAAGAAACTTTAGATTAGAATAGAAGAAAGTAGTCGATATGACACCACTTCTCGAAATGAACAATGTACATAGCTATTATGGTAATATTCACGCCCTCAAAGGTATCACCATCGAGGTCAACAAGGGCGAAATCGTGACCCTCATCGGGGCCAATGGGGCGGGCAAAAGTACGACGTTGAAAACGATCAGCGGCATCGTCCGCCCCCGGCAGGGCAGTGTGCGGCTGAGTGGTGAAGATTTAGGCGGCTATCTGGCCCACGAGATTGTCAGCAAGGGGTTGTCCCACGTCCCGGAAGGACGCGGCGTCTTTGCCCGTCTGTCGGTGCGGGAAAATCTGGAGATGGGGGCTTATGTTCGCAACGACACTCAGCAAATTGCCGACGACCTCGACCGAGTCTTCAACCTGTTTCCCCGTCTTAAAGAGCGGCACAAGCAGATGGCCGGCACGCTCAGTGGGGGGGAGCAACAGATGTTGGCGATGGGCCGGGCGTTGATGGCGAAGCCCACGGTGCTGCTGCTCGATGAGCCGTCGATGGGGCTGGCCCCGATCCTGGTCGAGAGTATTTTTGAAACGGTTGAGGACATCAATAAAAGGGAAGGAACCACCATTCTCTTAGTTGAGCAGAACGCCCTGATGGCCCTCCAGGTCGCCAATCGGGGCTACGTCATCCAGACCGGCGAGATTGTGTTGCAGGACGAAGCCAAAACCTTACAGAGTAATGAGATGGTGCAGAAAGCCTATCTCGGTATTGATTAACGCGGGACGGATAGATGCTTGTTAACGTATAGTTTCCGTAGTGTTATCGTACTGTACGATAAGGGCGGTTATGTTACAATAGGAAAGAACAAATGATAAAGTGTGTTCATCTTCTCCTCCTTTTTGGGAAACCCGGCAAATTTTTGTCGGGTTTCTTGTTTTTTTACCTACCCCTCTAGTCAATTTTTCTTAGTTACCCCAATTATGACGAGTTAACCCCATAATTATGTCTAGTAAGTGTTGCAATAATTCGCAAGACTCGATATAATCGAGTCAGCAACTTAACATAGTATTTTGCAAAAAATAGTATGTTAACCAAAAAATTCATCTTATTGACTGATAGGGACAGTCAACAACCGATAGGAGGGCCTATATGAACAAAAATCACCTGTTTTTATTCATCGAAAGGAGGGTTGCCGTATGAGCAAGCCTCTGTTTATTGGCAAATGGGTCGCCGTCGTGACCGCGTTTGTTCTGCTGCAAGCGGCTATCGTCTCCACGAGCTACGCGGCCCCACCCGCCGGCGGCTGGGAAGGGGGCGGTGATGGCGGCCATTGCGGCACCTACCACGAAGTGCGCCGGGGGGAGACCCTGTTTAGCCTGGGGCGTCAATATGGTGTCTATCCATACGATATTGCCCGGGCCAACGGTCTGTACAACGCCGACCACATCTACGCCGGACAGGTGTTGTACATTCCCTGCACCGAGGGCGAACGCCCCGTGCATAAACCTGGCGAGGGTCAGCAGCCTGGGAAGCCCGGTATGGGGCCGGGGATGGGTCACAAGCCACACCCTCAAGTCGGCTACGGCTATGATTTTACGGGGTATTATTACGAAACATACTCCCCCAATTATCGCCGGTATAGCTACACCTGTGGCTACCATTACAACTGTTACTAAACCATAAAATTAGGGATGCGGAGACTTTAACAAATGAAAAAATTGGTACGTCGTTCACTGATCGTCACCCTGTTGGTGACATTGATGTTGACCTTAACCGTTTCTTTGACCTCGGCCGCCGGCGGGGGCAATAGCTATCACACCGTTCGTTATGGCGAAACCCTGTTCAGCATTGGCCGGACCTACAACGTCAACCCTTATGTCATTGCTGACAGCAATGGCCTGTACAATCCTGACCACATCTACGCCGGTCAGGTTTTGTATATTCCCAGCGGCAGCGGCTACTGGGACCACTGTGGTCGTGATTGTGGTAATTCCTGGGATAAGAACAACAACCGGAATAACTGCCGTGGTAACAACTGTAAGGATAACAGTTGGGATAATAGCAGTTGGAACAACAACAAAGATTGGAATAAGAATAATAACTGGAATCAGAACAACAACCGGAACAACTGCCGTGGTAACAACTGCAAAGATAGTGGCTGGGACAACGCCAATTGGCGCGGCGGCAAAAACGCCGATATCTACATTGTGCGTAAAGGGGACACCCTCTACAGCATCGCCCGCCGGTACGGCGTGAGTGTCTGGGCCATCGCCGATGCCAACGGTATCCACAATATCGACCATATCTACTATGGGCAACGGTTACACATTCCCAGCGGCGGGAAGTACTACTACTAAGCCCCCTTGAGACTCCCCAAAGCCTCACCGAAAATTCGGTGAGGCTTTTTTTTTGGGCGCACTTTTGCTCAAATCATCTGAATAAATATAATCTAGGCTCTCTGAGCTTCTTACGATATTTTACATCAACAAAGTTGATAGCGTTGGACTAAAGGATAGCGGGGATTAGAAGATTTGGGGATTTTATCTAAGAATTTATCCCCTAATCCCCAAATCCCTGCTAAAAGTGAGCGTTTGGGGAGGCTGCTGAATAGTTACGAATGTATTTAGCCTTGTCACGAGAGCTGGATCGCTACAATTAAAGGATTTTGATCCTATCATTCAGACAAACCTGCTCCTTTCGGGCGGCATAACGCTAATCGGTATAATGTTCTATTACAAAAATCTCTACAGGCAGGTAAGCGATGGATTATAAAGATTATTACAAGATTTTAGATGTCGATAAAAATAGCAGCGCCGACGATATCAAACGGGCCTATCGTAAATTGGCCCGTAAATACCACCCCGATGTCAACCCCGGCGACAAAGAGGCTGAAAACCGGTTCAAGGAAATCAACGAAGCCTACGAAGTCCTGACCGATCCCGAAAAGCGGGCCAAATATGACCGCCTCGGCTCCAGTTGGCGAGCCTACGAGCAGAGCGGCAGCCCCGGCGGCTTCGATTGGGCCCAGTGGGCCAGTACGGGGGGGGTCGATCTGAACGACATCCTCAACAACGCCCGTACCCAGAGCGGGAGTAGTAACTTCTCCGACTTCTTCGAGGCCATCTTTGGCAGTATGGGCCACAGCAGCCGCGCCTCGACACCCCAACCCGGCCAGGATTACACCCAGCAGATCGAGATTGCTCTGGAGGAAGCCTTCAAAGGAACCTCTCGGATTCTACGCATCGGCGGGCGGCGGATCGAGGTCAAAATTCCGCGAGGGGCGAAAAGCGGGACCAAAGTGCGGGTACGCGGCGAAGGCGCGCCCGGCCAGAATGGTGGCCCCAAAGGGGATTTGTATCTGGAAATCGCCGTCACGCCCCACCCCACCTTCGAGCGGGTCGGCAATGATCTGTATACCGAATTGCCGGTTGATCTCTACACCGCCGTTCTGGGCGGCGAGGCCATTGTGCCGACCTTCAAGGGCAAAGTCAAGCTCAAAATCCCCCCCGAAACCCAATCGGGTCGCACCTTCCGCCTCCGCAACCAGGGCATGCCCCGCCTGAAGCAGCCCGACGAACGGGGGGATCTGTATGCCAAAGTGATGGTCCAGCTCCCCGAAGATCTGTCGGAGGAGGAAATCGAACTGTTCGAGGAGTTGGCCGATATGCGCGGCTTGTAGGGGGCTGTGATGAGTGACCACGAAACCGGCCCTAATCAACCGATTTATGTCATCAGTGTGGCGGCCAAGATGGTCGGGCTGCACCCCCAAACCTTGCGCCATTATGAAGCACTGGGCCTGGTCAAACCGGAACGGAGCGAGGGCAACATCCGCCTCTACTCCCCGGTCGATATCGACCGCCTGCGCCAGATCAACCGCCTGACCAACGAACTGGGCGTCAACCTGGCCGGGGTTCAAATCATTCTGGATATGCGGGAGCGACTACAGCAGCTTCAACTGGAGATCGATACCCGGCAGGCCGAGATGGAGGCCGAAATCTCTCGCCTCCGTAAGCGACTGATTGACGGCATCGAATAGGTCGCAGGCAGGGCTGAATCTGTGTGAGCCAATGATTCAAGTAGATGCAGTAGGGCAGTTCCAAGATTTAAATGATCCCAAAGTTGGATGATGAGTCAGTGGTCA
>CAZWZZ010000217.1:0-8565 GCA_964638395.1 uncultured Caldilineaceae bacterium | reverse complement strand
CAGGTGTTTACGCATGATCTGCCTATTCGTGGCCCCGATGGAATGGGCGGCCAGCACAAAATCGCTTGTTTTGGTCGTCAAGACCAGACTACGAGCTAGTCGGGCGTAGGTGACCCAGCCTGACAAGGCCAAAGCAAAGATCAAGGCCGGAATACTAGGCCCCAGCGCCCCAATCAGGGCCAGGGCCAGGATAATGCCTGGCAGAGCGTAGATAAAATCGGTCAGGCGCATCCCAATTTCATCGATCAGGCCGCCCCAGTAACCGGATACCACCCCGACCCCCACCCCTACAGTGAGCGAAACCAGCAAGACCACAGCGGCGACCATTATCGATACCCGTCCACCCCACAGTAGCCGGCTCAGTACATCGCGCCCCAACTCATCGGTGCCGAGCCAATGGTCGATGGATGGCGGCTGCAAACCCACTGATAAATCGATTGAGGCCGGATCAGCCGGGGCCAGCCAGGGCGCGGCCAGACACGCGACAATCAATAACCCGGCCGCTCCACCCCCGATAACCGAAAGCAGGTTGCGCCGCAGCCAGGTTGCGTTAACCTTTAGTGACATCATTCAAGCGCAAGCGGGGGTCGAATAAGCCATAGGTCAAATCGGCCAGCAGATTGGAAAAGATGATGATCGCACCGAAGACCAACACTGTGGCTTGAATGACCGGCAAATCGCGAAAGTTGACCGCCTCAATATAGTAACTGCCCAGGCCCGGCCAGGAAAAAACGGTCTCAATGATGATGGTACCGCTGATCAGGGCGCTAAATTGATAGGCCGCCACCGTAATAAACGGAACACCGATGTTGGGTAGCGCGTGACGAAACAATCGCATCTCCTGCGGCAACCCCTTTGCCTGGGCGGTACGCAGGTAGTCCTGACGCAACACATCCAGCAAAATGGAGCGCGTGATCTGACTGAGACGGGCTGCTGGCCCAACGGCCAGAGTGACTACCGGCAAAATCAGATGCCAACCGCTTTTGGCTCCAAAACTGGGTAGCCAGCCCAGATAAACGGCAAAAATCAAGATCAGCACAAAAGCCAGCCAGAAATCTGGGATGGAGACACCGACCAGGCTGGTCAGACGGATAGCTTGATCCGCCAGGGAGTGGGGCCGCAAGGCCGCCCAAACCCCGGCGGCTGTACCCGCCAGCAAAACCAGCCCCATCGCCACACTGCCCAACAGCAATGACCAGCCGATCCGGCTGGGGAGTTCGACCCGGATCAATCTGTCGGTGCGAATTGAATAGCCAAAATCGCCCCGGACAATTTGCCCTAGCCAGCGCAAATATTGCACCAGAATGGGTTGGTCTAAGCCAAAGGCGGCTCGAACGTGGGCCACATCTTCAGCACTCGCCGGCTGGCCCAGACGCTGCGAGGCAATGACCTGAGCCGGATCGGCCGGCGAGAGATAGATGAGCAGGTAAACCAGCAAACTTATTCCCAGCAGAATTAGACCGGCATTGATTAGTCGTTTCAGGATATAGGTAAACATAGGCGATGTTGGTTAGCCCCTAAAGGCTTCTAAAACCTTTAGGGGCTCGAAATTATGCAAGTTCTTTACAAGGTGATAACCTGATCCGGCATATTTCCGGCTAGAGCACCATACAGGTCCGGGAAGCAGCCAACGGCGACGCCCTCAACAGTATTGACCGTTTTAATCTCACCAGGCTCTGTCCGATCTGTCCGACCCTTACCCTCCGCATCGCACCAACGTGGCTCACCTTCCGCCAGGTTACGTTCTAAAGCACACATATCACACATCATTAACAGCATGCCGGTATCCTTGGCCACCCTGGCCAATCGTTCACCGACGGGGTCACCCTGGCGCAAGACAAAGGTGTTGTCATCAAAAAAGAACATGCCCACCACCTCAACCCCATGCGTACCCGCTTCAAGTTGGGGTAAAATCATTTGGGCTAATTTGTAGCTGGCCGAGCGGGGCATAGCAAAGACATAAGCGACTTTCATAATTTTGTTTAACTCCTTGGGTTTAGGTATTTATTTGGTAATGACAACTTCTTGCACCGAATAGGCTGAGTCATATTCAGTACCCCCCAGACGGAAGCCTTCCACTTCACCGCGAACCGCGTAGACCCGCTGCGGGTAAACCAACGGAATAACAGCCGCTTCGTCATCAAGCCGCTGCCAGATTTGATTGTAAATTTCCTGCCGTTCAACTTCATCGGTTGAAGCCAGCGCCGCGTCAACGAGTGGGTCCAGAGTGGCATCGGCGTAAGAGATGGTACTTTCCTCACTGGTGTCGGTATAAAACGCGCCGGCCAGCAGCGTATGCGGATCATAGGGCGGCCCCCACGAAAAACGCATGATCAGATTGTAATCCTTAGCATAGAAAGCATCTAACCAACCGGTGTAATCCATTGCCCGAATTTCCAGACCTATGCCAATATCTTTGAATTGGGCCTGCAGCACCTCGGCTATCGTGGCCGTTTGAGGCAGACGCGATTGATCGACCACGATGTTCATTTGCAGCGGGGTACCGTCTTTCTCACGCAGCCCCTCATCGTTAAGGGTCCAGCCGGCCTCTGCCAGTAGTTCCGCCGCCTGCTCCGGATCGTACTCGTACATCTCCGCCCCGGTGAAGGTTACATAGGGAATATTAGGCGGCATTAACCCTTGAGCCGGATCCGCCCTACCGCCGAACAAAGCCTCGCTAATTCCGGCCCGGTCAATGGCCATGTTAAGCGCCCGGCGTACCCGCGCGTCATCGAACGGGGGGGTCTCATACTGAGTAGAAATATAAAAACTGGTCACCCCATCTCCGCTCAAGATTTGCACCGCCTCGTTGCGTTCCAAAACCGGCAAGCTCTCCAGCGAAATGCCGCCCAGATACTCACCGCCAATAACGTCTACTTCGCCGCTTAACAGGGCCGCCATCCGGGTCTGAGCATCGAGGATGACTTCGATGACCAGTTTTTCCAGAGCCGGTTTCTCACCCCAATAGTTTTCATTACGCACCAGAACCGCTTGTCTGTCGGCGAGCGACTCAATCTGCCAGGGGCCGGTGCCGATAGCTTCAGCAAACTCACCGGCTTCATCCACCGCCTCGGTGCCCAAAAAACGCACCGGGCGAACCAGGGTTAAGTCTTGCATGGCCGGGTAGTAGGGCTGGTTTAGCGTTAGCACAACGGTGAACTCGTCCGGCGTTTCAACCCCGGCTATCCGGCTGGTGGTAGGCAGCCAATTGTGACGATCGTTGCCAACCCAGCGATCCATATTCCATTTTACAGCCTCGGCGTTAAAGGGTGTGCCGTCGTGAAACGTAACATCCTGGCGCAGGTTAAAGGTCCAGGTCAGGCCATCCTCAGAAATCTCCCACGACTCGGCCAGGGCCGGCTCAATTGTACCGTCCTGACCATAACGAACCAGCGGTTCGTATAACAGATCGAGCAAGACAAAGCTGGAGCTGTAGTCGTGGGGATTGCCGGGACCAAGGTTACGGCCCGAAGCCAAGATCAGGGTTTGCTCCACGTCCGCGGGCACGGCTGCCGTACTGGCTTCTGGGGTGGCCGTGACGACGACTTCTTTCTCCACTTCAACTTCAACCGTCTCGACGACTCGAACTTCTTTTTCTACCTCCACCGTCTCGACAACGCGCACTTCTTTTTCTACCTCCACCGTTTCCACCACGGTGATGGTCTCCGGCTGGGCGCCGCAGGCGGCTACGAGGGCAACAACCATTGCCAAAATTAACAACAACCAACTTTTTTTCATCGCGAAATATTCCTCCTTAGAATTTTGCACATCTTGTTACTCCGGCATTTGTGAAGAATGATGTTCTACAATCATCCAGCGCTCGCCATTCCACCGGTACACAAAGGTAAACCTGGCTTGCACGGCGGATCCATCTTTGAATGTAAAGGTATAGACGCCGGAGTTGATTGCAATTTGACCAAAGGTACGGATATTTGCCTCATCAATTCTGCCCACCGGATCCTTTGCCGTAAAATGGACAAAATAGTCCTCAATTTCTTCGTGATTGTGGCGAACCTTGTTGGACACGGTTGGCAGCAAGATGCCATTGGTTTCATAAAGAGCTACCACATTTTTAGGGTCGCCCGTCTGAAGGGCGCTATTCCACTCATCAAAGAGGGCAGCAATTTCCTTTTCAATCATTTTCATATCTCCTGTATTATTTGATGGTTGTATAGAACTCTGCCTAACTTTCACTATGTTTACACGGTGTTTCAAATGACAAGAACAAACTTATCTCTGAACAACTCAATCTTTAACATTTAACTGTTTGGCAGCCATAGTTCATTTCTCCTT
Organism: uncultured Caldilineaceae bacterium; assembly: GCA_964638395.1. Classification (GTDB taxonomy): domain Bacteria; phylum Chloroflexota; class Anaerolineae; order 4572-78; family J111; genus CAZWZZ01. Next base: position 4,272 of record CAZWZZ010000217.1, on the reverse strand, counting down.
GTAAAAATTGAGGCTATAATTGCCTGACTCGTCGGCTATCAACAAAGTGCCACAATCTTCAACTGAACTTCTCCCTGGGGCGATTGATAGACCACGGCGTCGCCGTTTTGTCGGCCCAGCAGGGCGCGGCCCAGCGGCGACTCATTAGAGATATAACCGGCAGCCGGATCGGCCTCGGCAGACCCAACCAACCGGTAGGTTTCAGGCGCGTCAGCACCCTCGAACAGCAGCGTCACCGTTGATCCCAGACAGACTCCGTTGGACAGCGTGGGTTGTTCAATCAACTGCGCTCGCTGAATTGTAGCTTTCAATACGGCGATCCGCCCCTCGACCATGGCCTGGATGTGTTTGGCATCCTCAAAGGCGGCGTTCTCAGCCACATCGCCGCCTTCTCGTGCCGCTTGGACATAAGCTGCTACCTGAAAGCGTTTGTTTGTCTCCAATTCGTGCAGCTCGTCCTTTAGTTTTTGCAGCCCCTGCCGGGTGACATAAATTTGTTCTTTGCCCATTAGCTCTCTTACGTCAAGTTACGTTAACGGCTAATTACCATTCCTGAATTGCCAGGGACTCAAAGTTTACTAGCAACTGCCGTGCAGCACAGCCCGTTTTCGTACCAAAAGGGTGTCACATTTGTGACACACCGGATGTCTGATTTGTGACATTAAAAATTATGCAGAATCAGTAGATCCAATTTTCGAGGAGCCAGCATCCTCAGATGCGGCTCCGTTCGGCATCTGAGGATGCCTCACTCCCCAAATTTGGATGTACTGAGACTGTTTCAATTGAGCGTCCGGGCCGGCCACAAGCAATCACAAGTAGTCATTATCTTTGGTTTCATTGGTCAAGCCTTGTGGCGTGACCGATCCGCAAGCAGCGCATCGGCCAGCAATGTTGCCCCCAAAGAGACAGCCACGATACAGGCAGCAGGCGGCACAGCCAGGTAGGGGGTCGTCCGCAGGTAAGGCCGGGCATCACTGAGCATGGTCCCCCAATCGGCCGTAGGTGGTTGGACGCCCAGCCCTAAAAAGGAGAGTGCAGCCAGCGATAAGATAATCCCGGCCAGGTTGAGGCTGGCCAGGGCCAAAATCGGACGAGCCACATTGGGGATGATGTGCCGGAAAAGAATTCGCTTATCGGAAGCGCCGTAAGATCGAGCTACTTCCACAAAAAGCTGCGAGCGAGCCGCCATAACCGCTCCCCGAAACAGGCGGGCGTATTCGGCCCAGGCTGTCGCGGTTAGGGCAATCAGTAGACTTTTTTCACCAGGCCCCAAAACGGCCATCAACGCCAGAGTAAAACTCAGGCTCGGTAGGGCCAGGACAATATTGAGCAACAGCGACAGCCCCTTATCTATCCGCCCACCGTAATAACCAGCCAGACTGCCAACCACGATACCCAGGCTGACAATGACGACTAACACCGTCATCGCGATCCGTAGGGCCGTTTGTCCACCATACAAAGTTCGAGCCAGTTGATCTCGCCCCAGCGGATCGGCACCAAAGGGAAATTGCCAAGATGGGGCTTGCAGCGCTTCGCCCACGTAGAGTTCATTGGGATCGTGTTGAGCCAACTGCGGGGCCAGCAGCGACAGTAAAATCGGGCCAAGCAGCAGAATGATTCCCCCCAGGCGTCTCCAATTGGGGCGGGGACGATTTGGGGTGGTGACTGCCGTCGGCTTTTGGCGACGTTGAGGCCAAATGCGTAAGGTGCTGCTCATTGGCCCATCTCCCCAACCCGTGGATCAATCAGCCCATACAACATATCCACCACCAGATTGACTACCACGAAGATGGCCGCACTGAACAAGACAAAGCCTTGAGCGACCGGATAATCCTGCCGCCGAATCGACTCGACTGCCAGCCGTCCAATTCCCGGCCATGCAAAAATCGTCTCAATAATGGCCGCACCGCCGAGAATAGCGCCCAGATGAAGGCCGATGGCAGTCAGGACATTGATCAACACATTCGGGAGCGCATGCCGGATTATTGTGATGCGCTGTGGCAACCCTTTGCTCCGGGCCGTACGCACGTAATCCTGAGTCAGGACCTCGATCATCTGGGTTCGGGTTAACCGCAGCAGCCGGGCCGCCTCGCCGATACTGAGCGCGATCACGGGCAAGATCAGATGGGCGGGCGTACCGTAGCCGCTGGTGGGGATCAGCCGCCAGCCTTCGGCGAACCAGGCGATCAAAATGATGCCGACCAGAAAGCTGGGTAGAGAAGCCAACCCCACGCTGCCGATCCGAAACAACCGGTCGGCCCAACTGCCGGCCCACAGCGCACAGATTACCCCCAAACCGACGCCCAAGATGGATGATACCGTTGTGGCACTGAGGGCCAAAAGCAAGGTGGCAACCAGGCCGCGCCCCAACACCTCACTGACCGGCTCGTTGCTGAAATAAGAGGTACCCAGGTCGCCCCGACATACCCGGCCCAGCCAATTCAGATATTGCAGCGGCAGCGGCTGATCGAGGCCCCATTCAGCCCGCAAGGCGTCTACAGCCTCTTGGCTGGGTTCGAAGTCACCTCCGGAGCTGAGGGCCGCCAATGCGGGATCGCCGGGGGCGATGACGCCCAGAGCAAAGGCTATCATCGTCGCCCCCAGCAGGGCCGGCAGGGCCAAGAGCAGCCGCTGCGTCAAAAACGCGCCGTTCACTTTAGGTAAGCCGTATCAAGCGTGACCCAATAGTTGGTTTTGATCTGATAGCCGGCTACATTCTTGGCAGTGACGACGGTCCCGACATCATAAAAGAGAGGGATGGCCGGTAAATCCTGGGCAGCGATGGCCTGGAGTTCATAGGCAATCTCAAGCTGGCGGTCGGGGTCGCGTTCGGTGGTACTCTCTTGCAGCAGGGCTTCTACCTCGTCGTTGCAATATTCCAGGTGCATCCGTTGATTGGTTTGGCCGTCACAGGCGGCGATCCGCCGAAAAATGTGGGTCGGTTCGCTGTTAGCCAGCCCATGGGTACTCATTGCCAGGTCGTAATCACCGGCTGCCGCTGCTTCCCTGTATGCATTGCCTTCCAGAATCTGGATTTCAACATCGATCCCCAGCGGCTGGAGTTGGGTCTGGATATACTCAGCCGTCAGTTTGTAGGGATGGCCTCGGTCAGCAATGCTCGACGAGAAAATCAGTTTAGCCGTCACGCGTTCATCGCCCAGCACTTCTTTCGCCAGTGTCGCCGCTGCCTCCGGGTCATACGGCAGTTCGATGGTCGGATCGTGCCACTTTTTGACGACCGAACTAAGCATACTCCCTGCCGGAATAGCGTACCCCAGCCAGATATTTTCGGCGATACGCTCCCGGTCAATGACCATATTCACCGCCTGGCGCAGCCGAACATCATCCCAGGGCGCTTTAGATAGGTTAGTGTAGAGGTAATGGGTAATTGGAATCACCGATTGGGACAGCTCGAATTCGCCGGTCTGGACAAGTTCTTGAGCAATCGGCGGGGGCAAAACGCCCAAGTCCAACACCGCGTGGATTTCCCCAGCACGCAAGGCAGAGGCCCGGGTATTCGGATCGGGAATGGTGCGAACTCGAACGCGCGATGAAGGGGGTTGATCGCCATGGTAGTGGGGGTTTGGCTCTAAGATGGCATACTGATCCGGCACCCGCTCGACAATTTGGAAAGGACCGCTGCCGATGGGAAACTCTTTGAAATCACCATTTTCGTCAAACGAGGCCGGGGCAAACATGGCACTGTAGAAGTTTGCCAGCTTATCCACAAAAAACAAATCGGGCGTGTTGTGGATGAAGCGAACGGTATACTCATCGACCTTTTCAACGCGATCCAAATCGCCGTAAGCAATCGCTTTATCGAGCGAGTAAAAGGGCGACCTTCGCGGGCTGATCTGGATAAAACGCTCGACATTGGCGACAACCGCATCGGCATTGAAGGGCGATCCATCGCTGAAAAGCACATCATCCCGCAGGTGGAAGGTCCAGGTCAAACCATCGTCAGACAGTTCCCACGACTCGGCCAGATCGGGTTGAGGCACCCAATCATCATCCGTCGAGATCAGGCTTTCCCAAACTTCCAGCATCGGATGGGCGTAGTATGGATCTTTTTCACCCGGCGTTAAATCCCGAGGGGCCGCCACAATGAGTTCTTGCGCTGAAGCGGCCTCAGATTCCGGTTCCGCCGGTTGGGCTTCTTCGGTCATAACCGGCTCGACGGTTGCCGGTTGTTCGGATTGAGGTGGGGCCGACTGGACGGCACAACCTACCAAGCAGCACAGCAACAAACTGCTGATGAGATAGATTAAACGG
>CAZWZZ010000216.1:0-8572 GCA_964638395.1 uncultured Caldilineaceae bacterium | reverse complement strand
CTCATCGAGCAGAATGAGTACCAGCAGTTGTATGAGCGCTGGTTTGGCGATAGCGGCGCGGCGTTGCAAGCCTCGGACGGGCCGTGAGTTGGTGGGATGGTAGGAAGGAAGGTTGGAAGGTTGGAAGGCTGGTTACATCGTCAACAGCCGCCTGTTGCCTACCAGATGGTAAAAATAGCTGTGGGCATAAAGACCCGTAAGAAGAACAATTAGACCAATCGCTGCTTCTGTGCTAGACTTCTCTGTAAGGGTCGAAACAGACAGGAGAAACTCAATGCCCCAGGTCGAAATGGAAGATATTACCCTCCCCGCCCAAGCCACGGTCAAAGTCGAGTTGAGCCTGACCGCCGACATCAACTTCACCGCCTACGCTGCCCAGCGCCGGGTGAATAAGTTGCTTTTGGATCGGGTGGGGCTGTTCTATGGTGAAAAACCTAGCCTGGTGGTCGGCGAACGCTTGTTGTGGCGGGTTCCGATCATCTTTAGCACCCCCAGGACCGGTTCATTGGGGCCGGTCGGTACACTTGATGTCGATGCCCGGACGGGCGAAATTTTGTCTACACCGAACCTCTTAGAGAGTTTCAAAGAACGTGCCCATGCCCTGGTTGAACGTACCGCACACGCCCCAAGCTAAGACGGGCTGGTGTTTACCGGCGTGTGTGGCCATGACCACGGCCTATTTGCAGCAACCTTTGTTACAGGATGATGTAGCTCGCTGGCTAGGCACGGATGAGTTGGTCGGAACACCATCCCGCCGAATAAATCGCTTGACCCGACAAGGCTTTAACGTGACCTATAGTGATTTCGGTACCGTCGCCGATTTAGAATACTGGCTGAATAGTCAAATCCCGCCGATTTTGTTCATTCTCACCAGCGAATTATCCTACTGGACAATCACTACCCAACATGCTGTTGTTATAGGAGGGTTTAGCGGCAATGAAGCCTATCTTTTCGACCCGGCTGTTGATACTGGACCGATGACTACATCAACAGATGAATTACTGTTGGCCTGGTCACATTTCGACTATGCCTATGCAACTTTGGAAATAGCCGAACCGTAATCTTTAATTTATACTAAAAACGGAATGAGACTGAAACTTTTGCGCTCGGAGGGGATCGACAGATCCCCGGCTTAAGCTCACCAAGCCGGGATTTGCCAATCCCCGGCGAGCCTTAGCAGAAGTTTCGTTTTCATTCTGAATTCGGTGTAGCTATCGAAGTCTTCATCAACCTCTTCGCAAACAGACACTCCACAAGTTATAGACACAAAAATTTCAAAGACTGGCTAAATCACCGGCAGTCAAAATTAGAGCCAAAGGAGGCCCCTATGACACTCTCCGCCTATGAACGATACGCGGCTACGCTCGACGCCATTCGAGCGGAGGGCTTGTACAAAACGGAGCGGCTCATCACCTCGCCCCAGGCCGGGGAGGTGACCGTCCGAGCAGATGGCACAGAGGATGGCGCAGAGCGGGAGATTATCAACCTGTGCGCCAACAACTACCTGGGCCTGGCCAACCACCCGGCCCTGATCGAAGCGGCCAAACGGACGATGGATGAGTATGGCTACGGCATGGCCTCGGTCCGCTTCATCTGCGGCACGTTGGACATTCATCGCCACCTGGAAAAGGCGCTGGCCGATTTCCTGGGCATGGATGATGCCATTCTGTACGCCGCCTGTTTCGATGCCAACGGCGGCCTGTTCGAGCCGCTGCTCGGCCCGGAGGATGCCATCATCTCCGACAGCCTCAACCACGCCTCGATCATCGACGGGGTGCGGCTGTGCAAGGCCAAACGGTACCGTTTCGCCACCAACAATATGAACAATCTGGAGGCCCAACTCCAACAGGCGGAGGCCGACGGTGCCAACATCAAAATCGTGGCCACCGACGGCGTCTTCTCGATGGATGGCACTATCGCCAACCTGCCGGAGATTCGTCGCCTGGCTGATGAACAGGGGGCGCTGGTGATGGTCGATGATTGCCACGCCACCGGCATTTTGGGGCCGCAGGGTCGCGGAACCGCCGCCCACCACGGCGTCACGGTCGATATTTTGAGCGGCACGCTGGGCAAGGCGCTGGGCGGAGCCGCCGGCGGCTACATCGCCGCCGGCCAGCCGGTCATCGATCTGCTGCGGCAACGCTCCCGGCCCTACCTCTTCTCCAACGCCCTGCCCCCGGCCATCGTCGGGGCCAGCCTGAAAGCCATCGAGCTAGTCCGGGATGGCGATAATTTGCGGGCGCAACTCCACGCCAACGCCAGACGCTTCCGGGCCGGGTTGACCGAAGCCGGGTTCGATCTCCTGCCCGGCCAGCATCCCATCATCCCGGTCATGCTCGGCGAGGCTCAACTGGCCCAGGATTTAGCCGCGTCTCTGTATGAAAAAGGGGTTTACGTGACCGGCTTCTTCTATCCCGTCGTGCCCAAAGGCCAGGCCCGCATCCGCACCCAGATGTCGGCCGGCCTGACCTTCGACCACATCGACCGGGCGATTGAGGCCTTCACCGTCGCCGGGCGGGAGGTGGGGGTGATTTCATGAAAGCCATTGTCAAAGCGCACGCCAAACCGGGCCTGTGGATGCAGGCGGTGCCGGAGCCGGAGATGGGGGAGGATGATGTTCTCATCCGCATCAAATGCTCCTCTATCTGCGGGACGGATGTCCATATTTATGAGTGGGATGCCTGGGCGCAGAAAAATGTACCGGTTCCATTGGTCATCGGCCACGAATATAGCGGGGTCATCGAGGCGGTGGGCCGTAAAGTGACCCATCTCAAGGTTGGCCAGAAAGTGTCGGGCGAGGGGCATCTGGTCGATATGCACAGCCGCAACAGCCGGGCCGGTCGCTTTCACCTCGACCCCCACACGCGGGGCGTCGGCGTGCATCGCACCGGCGGCTTTGCCGAATATCTGGTGCTGCCCGCCTTCAACGTCATCCCCCTGCCGGATGAGATCGACTTCGAGATTGGGGCCATCCTCGACCCCTTCGGCAACGCCGTCCACGCGGCCCTCTCCTTCGATCTGGTCGGCGAGGATGTGTTGGTGACCGGGGCCGGGCCGATTGGGATTATGTCGGCGGCGGTGGCTCGCCACGTCGGGGCACGGCACATCGTCATCACCGATTTGAACGACGCTCGCCTGGAACTGGCGACCAGGATGACTCCCGATGTCCGCCCGGTCAACGTCAGCCGCGAATCGCTGGATGAGGTGATGGCCGAGTTGGGTATGAAAGAGGGCTTCGACGTCGGCCTGGAGATGAGCGGCAGCCCGGCGGCTTTCGACCAGATGGTGGAGCGGATGATGATGGGCGGCAAAATCGCCCTGCTGGGCATCCCCTCGGAGAAGGCCGTGGTCGATTGGAGCAAAATCATCTTCAAGGCTCTGACCATCCAGGCCATCTATGGCCGGGAGATGTTCGAGACCTGGTACAAGATGCTGGCCATCCTCAGCTCCGGCCTCGATTTACGCCCGATGATTACCCACCACTTCCCGGCAGAAGAATTCGAACAGGCTTTCGCCGCCATGCAGAGCGGCGAGGCGGGTAAGGTCATTTTGAGTTGGACGTAGGGGAATTGGTTCGACTTAGGTAGTACCAGAAAAATAATCATCCCAAATATCCGAGCCTAGGGTCCGTGGTCAATAGTCAGTGGTCAGTTGCAAAGGACCAAAGACAACTGACCACTGACTCGTCATCCAACTTTGGGATCATTTAAATCTTAAAATTGCCTCAGTGCATCAAGTACGCGATCTGGTAAACCGCTTCCAGCTCCATTCTAAAATTTTGATTGGGAGACAGCTCAAACAGCGCCCGCAGACGAGCCAGGGGCGGATAGTCGGCCGGAATGGTCAAGCCATAACGTTGCTCCCACTGGGCGTAGGTGGTTTTGGCCGACAGCCCATCAAGAAGCTGGTGGGGATAGGGCAGGCTGTAGAGCAGCTCGAAGAGGACCGGGAAATATTCGGCCAGGACGATCAGGCGCACGATGTTGCTCAGGTTGAATTCATCCAGCCGGGGCTGTAGATCGTTGGCCTGCTCGTAATGGGCCAGGAAAAAGAGGTAACGGTTCAAAACGCGCTTGATGCGGCGCGGATTGCTGAAACGGCAGTCGGCCAAAACCGCGCCGAATGTCTCGAAACTGGGCCGGTAGCGGCTCTGCACTGCCGGGTCCCGCGCCAGAAAATCGAGGCGGGTACTGGTGAAGGCTTTGACGCGGGCCGCGGTGGCCTCCGGCACGGGAAAGGCGTAGTTAAGGATCGTTTCCAGATAGGCCCGGCTGTCCATTGTCAGGTGGGGATAGACGGCCCGGATGCTGTGATTAATGAGGCCGGGATTGAGGGCCAAGATAAAGGCGCAGCGATCCACGCTAAGATGGGATTTGATGCTGTCGAGGAGGCTGATCGCGGTCGGGGGCTGGCAGCGGTCCAGATCGTCGATGAGGATGACGAAGCGAACGCTGGCCGGGTCGATCTGTCGCCAACGGGCTACATCGTCGGCATAGGCCGCCAGGAGCGCGGCAAATTGATCCTCCACCTGACCGGCGCTCTCCGTCCAGCCGGCCAGGCTCCGCACCAGCCGCTCCACCGCCCGCGGCTGGCCCGTTTCCCGATCCGTCCCCTCCCCCCCGCCGAGCAGTTGCTCGCTCGTCTGGCGACTGACCGCCTGAAGAACGTCTCCGTTCAGGGCCAGGGCGCTGGTCGCTGTCACCTGCTTGAATTTGGCAACAAAGCCATTCCCAGCCGCTCCCCCTCTGGCAGCCAGGTCATACTGCTGTTTGAGCGCGTGGAGCAACGGATAGATAGGGTTGGCCCTATTTTCCTGCGTCCGGGCGTTGACCCAGATGGGGATGAATGTGTTTTCCCGCGACGAGGCCACGCTCAGTTGGCCTTGCAGCATCCGCAGGATCGAGGTTTTGCCGCTGCCCCAATCGCCGAGGATGCCGTAGACAAAGGGCGGCTCCGTCCGCAGCAACGAGCGGCGTAACAGGTTGACAAAGGGGCTAAATTGCAACAGATCCTCAGCCGCGGTCTGGATCGGCGTATCGGGTAGAAAGCGTAGAGTCATGGGGAGTCTCCTAGAGAAAAATGGTAACTACTCAGCCACTATGTCATTTCGAGGCTGAAAGCCGAGAAATCTCCCCAGATGGGTCGTTGTCAACAGCGTTTTGGGCAGATTTCTCGCTCCTTTGTCGCTCGAAATGACATGCCTGAGCAGTTACGAAAAATGAGGGATAACGTAGCGATGTTTTCTCTATCCTGCCACAACTTGCCGATTTGGGCTATCAGACTAAAGTCCCGCTGCGAGGGTGTGTCCCCGAATTTAGGTATGCCGCCAGACGCATAGGGATGCGTTGGCTACCTAAAAACTGGGACGCCCCCCCGCTGTGGTGTCGGGGACGCTTTCCGACCGGCGCCACAAGTAGACGCCAATAATCATGACCAGGACGGCAAAGGGAATGCCCAAGACGGCCACGAGGGCCAGGCTCAGACCGGCGGAGACACGCTCGACGAAGGAGACCTCAGCCTCCCCCGGCTCATCCGAAATGTTGACGGTGATTTCCCACGGGCCGGCATTTTCGATGTCGAAGTGGGCCACGTAGTCGTGATCGTTGCCCGCGTTGCGATGGGTGGCCGGGGCCGTCAACGTTTGGCCGGTCTCGCGGTGGGTGGCGACGACCGTGACCGCCGCATCCGGGCGCAGTTCATTGGTGGTCGGGTCGATGACCCGCACCCAGACGCTCATCTGCTGGTCGAGCGTGACCGGTAGCGGCGAGGTGGCCACCAGCAGGATGTAGGGACCGATGCGCTCCTCGTTGACCCGGATTTTGCTGCCCCCCGTGCCGGGACCGATGGCCAGGACGGGGTGGAGCAACGTTTGAGTGACGATGAGACAGAAGATAAACAACAAACTTATAGAGGTTATTTTCTGTTTCATTTCTTAACTATCGGGTGTGGCTGAATGGCAATCATGAGATAGTCGGTCGCAGCCCAAGCAAGTAGGAAAGCGTCGAGAGGAATCACTGTTGGGCCGCTTGACAATACTGGATCGTGGACCAAAATCTGCTCTGTCCCTAACTCTACAACAACAAGCGCGTGAGTTGTGCCTTCTTGCCAATGAGGTAACGGCTCTGTCCACACATGAACGATGACCGGTCGATTAGCTGCCAAGCTATCTTGCAATATTTTCTGTGAACCACTCTGAACATAAGCATCGTATCCCAATTCCGGCAAACGCCACATCAATTGAACGGGACTGGTGCCGCTGGGGCGCGTTTTCAAAAGAATACGCAACTCCGACTCTGTAAGTTCATCATTGTAGAAAGCCAGAACCATCCTTACACAAGCAGGGAGGCAACTGTAATCAAACTCTTGCTCAAAGTGTGGTACGTTCATAAAGCGTATCAGCCCGACTCATTAAATCTTCGACAGTTTGTCCATCGGCAATGGTCACCTCGCCGTTTTGGGCATTGACTAAAAGGTGACCAACAATCCCCAAAACACCGCGCCGTGACGGTGCGTATTGGACAGGGATTCGCCATTGCAATACAGCCCCAACCAGTAACTCCGGTTCAGCAGCATTCAATTGGTCACCGGCTTCCAAAATCAAAAATCGATTGGCTTTCTGTCTAGCCACATAAGCCGAAATGTTGATATTGGTGTTGATTTCTATTTTGACAGAGACTCGGCCCGGTGTTGGGAAATTAATATCTGTCAATGTTGCCTGCTCAGTCATAATTCACCTCCAATCTTCCTAGTTTACGCTATTGTTAGTAGACCCCAATCATACCCTTCGATACAATCTTCGTTCCTCAAATTACTCAGGATGCTGCGCTCTACTGATTGTAGTCTCATTTTCATTAGCTACAAATATGCTGACCCCATCTAGCAATTTACAACCCCATAAAAATCGTCCCTCGCATCTCCATTGGCTGGAACATAATCCAGATTGCGGCAGCCAACATCAGCAGCGACAGAACGGCCCACGGCAGAAAAGCGCGGAGGGCAACGCGCCGCTGCCGGTAGTGATGGACGGCAATCTGGAAACCGGCGACGAGCGTCCCTAACAGACCGAGGTACAAAAAAATCGTTTGCAACGGAAAGAGCCAACTCGCCGGGACGAGCGGCCCTAAGGCCCAATTTGGCTCGCCGACAAACAAACCGCTGTCGTTGAGGAAGGATTGGGTGACGGGGATCAGGGTCAGGGCCCCGGTCAGGAAATGGAAGGCGTAATGGGCCAGCCACATGCCGAAGCCGAGCGGCAGCAGGGCATAGGTGAAGCGGCGAATGAGCGGGCCGAGCGGCTCACGGTGACCAGTCAGCAAGCGACTCAACGCGGCGGTCAGAGTTAGCAAGATCGCCGGGAGCAGCAGCAGGCCGACGCCGAAGATGAGAAAGAGGCTGGGCCACTCGGCGGTACTGTTCAGCCACCGGGAGATGGTTTGTTGTAGGGCGTAGACGGGGCTAATCATACCAAAGGCGTTGAAGTAAGCGCCGGAGATGAAAACCACGGCTAAAGCGACCATATCCCACCGGGCAGCCAGGCGTCCGATGCCGGAGCGGCGGGGATCGGGCCACAACTCTGCGGTGGGGAGGCGGGCGATGAGGCCAACGTTGTCGTGGGGGCAGGCGTAGACGCAATCGAGGCAGAAGGTGCAATCCATATTGCCCACCTTTTTCTGCTGGAAGAGCCACAGTTCGCAGCCCCGTTGGCCGGTTGGCCGGTTCCCGGCGATGCAATCCTTGGTACGGCAGGCGGTGCAGACATCCGCCCGGCGCATCTTGATTTCGGCGGGGGAGGTCAAGCTGCCCAAAAAATTGAACTGGCCGAGGGGACAGAGATATTTGCAAAAGGCCGCCCCCTTGAAAAAGGTGTCGATGACAAAAGCTGCCAGAAAATAGCCGACGATCACCCAGGCCGTCAGCCAGGGGCTTGCCCAGAAATCGAACCATTCGAAGGTGACGAAGAAAATGATGAGCAGGAGGAGTGCCGCCCATTTGTTGCGAAGGGCTTTCGGCACATTCCGCTGCCAGCCCAGCCGCCGTCCTAGCCAGCGGGCTACTTCGCGGGGCAGCATAAAGGGGCAGGCCATGCAGAAGAGGTTGCCCACAAGGAGCAAGGCCAGGACGACAACGCCGCGATAATGAATCCAGGTGGTGACCGTGGCCAGATTTTTGGGGGCCTGCTGCGGCCCTAACAGACCATCAAACACAATAAAGAGGGTAGCCACAAGCAGCAGACTTTGCAGCACCCGCCGCGAGTAACGCCACTTGAGAAACGGCCCCAACAGCGGCCAGGTTAACCCATCGGCGGCGTTGAAGCCGCTGCCGGCGGTCGATTTTAAGTTGATACCGGGCTGGGGCGTGGCCACAGATTATACCTCACGGCTGACGATGAAGGGGTTGCATAGGAGCCAGTCTCCGAGGCTCCAATTTTTGCGAAGCATCGAGCGGATTATAACAAAAAATCCTTCGAGGGGCGAATGGTCGGTAAAAGCGACGGGGGGCCAGATTTTCCCCACAAACTTGACAGCCCGCCGATTTTAGTGAGAATGTGAGCTATGTGGCGCAAAGTTCGTAA
>CAZWZZ010000215.1:0-8588 GCA_964638395.1 uncultured Caldilineaceae bacterium | reverse complement strand
ATTTCCCCCCGTTGCGGGGGGATTAAGGGGGGTGGTGGACGTAGGTTCAATCTGGTAAGCCTTTGTTTCAGCCGAGGCGTGGCCCGGCGGTATGATGACGATGAGGGCCAAGCCGATGACTAGCAACGTCCAGCGTAAGATATGGTTCAATCTCATTTGTGTGGCGTGGTTGTTGATTTTATAGAGAAGATAGGGAGATGGGGAGATTGGAGATAAGGAGATTAAAGTACAATCTCCCCATCTCTCAATCTCTAATCTCCTTATTTACTTACCGGCCGGCGCAGCAGCCGGGGCGGAGACAGCGCCCGGCTTTTTGGTCAGTTCGGGATCGGCTCCAACCGGCACGAATTCCGATTCGCCCAGATGGAACAGCTCCTCGACGAAACCCTTCCGCAGGCTGTAGATCATAATCAGCAGCACAATGGCAAAGGGCAGGCCGGTGGTGATCGAGGCCGTTTGCAGGGCGCTCAAGCCGCCACCCAACAGCAGCACGGCAGCGCAGAGACCTTCCATTATAGCCCAGAAGACCCGCTGCGGAACCGGCGAGTCCAGCTTGCCACCGGAGGTCAAGTGATCGACCACCAGGGAGCCGGAGTCGGAGGAGGTGACGAAGAAGAAGGTGACCAAAAGAATGCCGATCAACGAGGTAATGCCGGTCAGCGGCAAATTTTCCAGCATCACGAACAGCGCGGTGGAGACGTCAGCGCCGACAGCCGTGGCAATGTCAGCCGTGCCGGTGGCTTGCAGCCAGATAGCCGTACCGCCAAAGGCAGACATCCACAGGAAGGAGAGCAGCGACGGCAAGAGCATCACGCCCAGAATCATCTCCCGCACGGTGCGCCCTTTGGAGACGCGGGCGATGAACATGCCCACGAAAGGCGACCATGAAATCCACCAGCCCCAGTAGAAGACCGTCCAGCCGGCCTGCCAGGTACTTTCGCGGAAGGTTTCGGCCCACATACTCATCGCCGGCAGATTTTGGATATAGAAGCCCAGATTTTGGGTAAACGTGCTGAAAATGTAGATGGTCGGGCCAACGACAACTAAGAAGAGCATCAGCACCCCGGCCAGACCCATGTTCCATTCACTCAACCGTTTGACACCGCCATCCAAGCCGGCCATCACCGACAGGGTAGCAAAGCCGGTGATGACGGCAATCAGAACCACCTGGAAGCCGGTTGTGGAGGGCAATCCAAACAGGAAAGTCAAGCCGGCAGAGACCTGCTGCACGCCGAAGCCGAGCGAGGTGGCCAGGCCAAAGAGGGTGGCCAGGACCGACAGAATATCGATCAAATTCCCCCAAAAGCCGTAAATCCGTTCGCCCAGGAGAGGATGGAAGACGGAGCGAATGGTCAACGGCAAGCCGCGATTATAGGCGAAAAAGGCCAGACCGACGCTAACCAGCGCATAAATCCCCCAGGGATGTAACCCCCAGTGGAAGTAGGTCACCGCGAAAGCGGCCTGAGCGGCTTCGGGCGTGCCTCCGGCCACACCAAACATCGGCGATGGGTCGCTAAAATGGAAAATCGGTTCGGCCACGCTCCAGAACATCAAGCCGATGCCCATCCCGGCGCTGAGTAACATCGCGTACCAGGCAAAATCACCAAATTCAGGCAGGGCATTGGGGCCGCCGATCCGAATTTTACCAAATTTACTAAAGGCAAAGTAAAACATCGCTATCACAAAAATGTTGGCCGCCAAAATATAGAACCAGCCAAAGATGCCCCCGATGCCGGTCAGCATAAAGGAGAACAGGGCCTCGGCCTGCTCCCGGAAGAGCAACGTCCCGGCAATAAAGATAATCAACAGCGCCCCGGAGATGAGTGTCACCCAGGGGTGCATATCAAAGCCGAAGCCGACCCAATTGTTATCGCCCGGCTTTCGGCCCTTAGCTTCATCATAAAATGATGCTTCGGGATCAACCTGTAAGCCATAGAATGGCTTCCGCTCCGCAATCGCTCGCTTGCGTAACATACCGTGCTGCTCCAGAGCCAGTTCAATAGCTTTCAGCCTTTTGGCTGCGCTGGAAGACAGTTTACCTTCACTCATTTACATACCTCCTTGTCTACATTGAATGAGTTGAATGAAATGATAGATGAATAGATTTTTGTAACGAACCTGGTCGTAAGAGACTGCTTTAAAAGCCCCCCCAGCCCCCCAAAGGGGGGAGACAAAACCGACTACTCGAGCGAGTTCCCCCCGCTGGGGGGTTAGGGGGGGCCTCTTACCGTCGTTTATCCCACGGCTCAGACTTTTAAAACAGCTTCTAGGGAATGTACCGGCTCGCACGCACCTTTGGGAAAAAGTAACGACTCATCCTTCTGTCATATCGGGCGACCCGTTCGGCGACGCCCAGAGTGGACTGTTCGGGACTGGAGGCCCCAAACTTATGCTTTCAAGAAGTAACTCAAGATTTTCTCCGGCGGAGATTATTTTGAGCGTCACCGAAAGGGCTATGAAATGACGTGCCTGTATCGTTACTTTTGGGAAAAGTTAGTAAAAAATAGGAGGTTCAGGGACCGGAAACAAGGTTGTAACAGTCTGGGAGGTTGTGGCAAAAAAACGAGTAGCGCATAATCGAAGAAACGACAGCCCTCTGCAACATCGGAGAGGTCTGGTTACTCAATTGATGATCTACTGTTAGAATTGACGTGGCTGCCGGAACAATTTGTCAAATTGTTCCGGGTCTTTTGCAGCCGCTCCGAAAGCGGCTGCGAGTCACCGACAAAAATGATTTTCTGATATATTAGTGAAGCGTTACCATTGTAGGGCTATTCAGGATATTGTCAAATCAAGACTCGATCTGCATGCCCAACCCGGCTGCCTGGGCCTTTTGAAAGGCCAACAGAGCAATGGCTGTATCCTGGACGCCGGTTCCGGTCAAGTCACAGATGGTAATTTGTGCCTCGCTCTGCCGACCGGGGTGGCGACCGGCGGTGATCTCCCCCAGTTCGATGATGGCCTCATCCTCGTCGATGACGCCGGCGGCCAGTCCGTGGTGCAGCTCCCCCAGCCGGAACGCCTGGGATTTGC
This sequence comes from uncultured Caldilineaceae bacterium, assembly GCA_964638395.1. Lineage (GTDB taxonomy): Bacteria > Chloroflexota > Anaerolineae > 4572-78 > J111 > CAZWZZ01. The sequence continues at coordinate 5,555 of CAZWZZ010000215.1, read as the reverse complement.
GGTCGCAAGCTAACAGATCGGCTCGGCCTAGCACCTCGGCCTCGAGTTCCTGCTTCTCTTCCGCATCCGACCCCATGGCCGTGATATGCAGGCCGGGATGGAGCCACTCGGTCCGCAGATAGGGCGTTTTGGCCGGGGTGGTGGTGATGACCACCTGGCTGCCCCGGACGACGGTTTCGGCATTTTCGGCGGGGGTGATCTCCAGGCCCAGTTCCGCGCTCATTTCGGTCACATACTGCTCGACCCGCTCCGGCGTTTGGCTGTAGATGAGCAACTTATCGAAATCCCGCACCAGCTTCAAGGCCCGAATTTGGTAGCGAGCCTGCGCCCCGGCTCCGATGACGCCGACGGTGTCGATGCTCGTCGGGGCCAGGTGTTTGGCGGCGATGGCCCCGGCCAGCCCGGTGCGGACATCGGTCAGGTAGCCGTTGTCCAGCAGCAGGGCCTCCGGGAAGCCGATTTTGGCACTGAGCAGAATCATCATCCCCCCCAGACTGGGCAGCCCCAGCTTGGCGTTGTCGAAAAAGCCGGAGGACATCTTGACGGCAAAGCTATCCAAGCCCTGCAAATAGGCCGATTTGATGTCCACTTCGCCGTTGTTCTCCGGCACGTCGATCCGCATAATCGGCGGCATCGTCGCCTGCTCATTGGCCAGCCGGGTGAAGGCATCTTCGACGGCGGCCAGCCCTTCCTCGTCCACCCGGATACATTGTCGAATTTCCGGCTCGGTTAAAATGGTGATGTTCATAGTTACTACCTCGTTACGATTTTCAGTACATCGTTAGGGTTAGGACGTTGTTGCCGTCGTTGAGAACACGGATTGGCAGGATGTAACGGATTTTGACTGATTATTTTTGATCCGTTCCATCCTACCGATCCGTGTTCTTAGCCAGGTGAATGACCCGGAGGTGGCGAAAAACTATTGGCAATGGCTGACCCGGACGCAGAGCGTCCTCGCGGCGTTCCAACGCTGGAGCAACACGGTCGGTTTAAGTATGACAACAGAGCAACACCTCGACATAAGCCAGATGAAGCTACCCAACACATTTGCCAACGACCTCGCCCTTTAACCAACCCCGCCCGGACATAAATGATCCGGGCTACGAAACAGCACCGGATCAATCCGGTTTACATAAAGCCCTATTTATAGGGCGCTGTTTGATAGCTCGGCGATTTATCGCCGTGGCGGGCGGCGAGTAGATACAATTTTGAATAACATAATCAATTTACATAATTAAACCGATGGTATCGCTGGAGCATTGGAACGAGAGAATCTCCCAATCTCCAATCTCCCAATCTCCCAATCTCCCTTCTAATGCCGCAACACGGCGCTAAAGAAGGACTTCGTGCGCGGGTTCTGCGGATTGTCGAAGATGTCGGCGGGTGGGCCTTGCTCGACGACTTTGCCCTTGTCGAAGAAGACGACCCGGTCGGACACCTCGCGGGCAAAGCCCATCTCGTGCGTGACCAGCAGCATGGCCATCTCTCCCTCCATAGCCAGCTCGCGGATGACGTTCAGCACCTCGCCGACCAGCTCCGGGTCGAGGGCCGAGGTGACCTCGTCGAAGAGCATGACTTTGGGCCGCATGGCCAGGGCGCGGGCGATAGCCACCCGCTGCTTCTGCCCGCCGGAGAGTTGCGAGGGGTAATGCTCCTGCTTATCCCCCAGGCCCACTTTTTCGAGCAACTCCTGCGCCCGCTCCAGGGCCTCGACTTTTGACATTTTGAGGACGTGGATGGGCGCTTCGGTCACGTTCCGCAGGGCGGTCATATGGGGGAAGAGGTTAAAATGTTGAAAAACCATGCCGATGTCGCCCCGCACTTTACGCAGGTGCCGTTCGTCGGCCTCGACCAGCTTGCCGTTGACCTCTTTGTGCCACAAGGGTTGGCCGGAGACGTAAATCACGCCGGAGTTGGGCTTTTCGAGGGTCATCAACACCCGCAAAATGGTCGTCTTCCCGGAGCCGCTCGGCCCGACGATGGTCACTTTCTCGCCGGGCGCGACATCGAAATCCAGCTCGCGCAGCACCACCAAATCGCCAAAGGCTTTGGTCACTTTCTCGAAACGGACAATCGATTCATTATGATCGTTGGACAAAACGGGCCTCCAATCTTTGCACTATTAAGGCTGAGGGGTAACTAATCAAGAAATATAAAATACCGGCCATCGTAATCGGCTCCAGAAAGCGGAAAGTTTCGGTGCCGACGATGCGGGCGGAGAGCAGCAGTTCGGTCACGGTGATGGCCGCCAATTGGGCCGTCTCCTTGAACATAGCCACGAAGTAGTTGCCCAACGCCGGGATCATCGGCGGGATGGATTGGGGCAAAATAATGCCGATCCAGACCCGCAGCGGCGAAAAGTTGAGGGCCGTGGCCGCTTCCCACTGCCCCTTGTCTACGGCGTCGATGCCGGCCCGGTACACCTCCGAGGTATACGTGCCGTAATGCAGCCCCAGGGCGATGGAGCCGACCACAAAGGGTGGCGCTCGCAGGCCGTAGCGGGGTAGGACGAAAAAGAAGATGTACAGTTGGACCAGCAGCGGCGTGCTGCGGATAAATTCAACAATAGCCCCGACCGGCCCGGAAATCCAGGGGTTCTCGCTGCGCCGTCCCAGCGCCATCAACAGGCCCAGGATGGCGGCAATGATAAAGCCGGCAATGGTGGCCTGGATGGTGACCAGTAACCCTTCCAGCAGGGTTGGTAAAATTTCAAAAGCAAATTCCCAATCAAAAAACATAACTCTCTCCCTCCCGGCCTAAGCCCAGGTGCGTTGGCGTTCTAACCAGCGGACGCCCAGCGTCAGCGGATAGGCCAGTAAGAAATAGATGACCAGCAGTAAGCCAAACACCTCGGCGTTGCGACCGACCGTCTGTCGCAGAGACAGGGCTTGGAAGGTCACATCGGACAAGGTGATGAGCGAGGCCAGCGAGGTGGCCTTGAGTAGTTCAATCAGGAGGTTGCCAAAGGGGGGCAGGATACGAACCATTGCCTGGGGAATAATCACCCGGCGCATCATCATCCCTCGCGGCATATTCAATGCAATCGCGGCTTCGATCTGGCCTCGGGGGATGGCCTTGATCGCCCCCCGCACCACCTCCGCCCCGTAAGCGCCGACGTTCAGGCCGAGGGCCAAAATCCCGGCCTGGAGGGCGCTCAATTCCAGGTTGAAGGGGGGCAGCGGCAGCACGAAGAAAATCCAGAACATCTGCACCAGAATCGAGGAGCCGCGAAAGATTTCGACGTAGATGCCGGTGATCCCTCGGATGAAGATATTCTCCGAGGAGCGGCCCACCCCCGCAATCAAGGCCACCACCAGGGCTAGGGCCGCGCCGGCGATGGTCAGTTGAATGGTCGTGGCCAGCCCCCGCAGCAGCGGTGGCAGCAGATCAAACGGAGCCGTTTCGGGCGAGTTGACCATCAACTCTACGCCAAAAGCGATACCGATGATGACCAGACCAATCACCAAAAAGGTGATGTTGGTTGCTTTTGAAAACGTTTCTTTCATTCCTCTTCTCTCCTATACTAGAATACCCCCCTCAATCCCCCCGCAGCGGGGGGAGGCTATAGCTCCCTCCCCGATTCGGGGAGGGTTGGGGAGGGGTTGCTTTTTATTCGCCATTCACACAACGTGAACCTCCTGCCCCACCCGCGTCAACACTTCGCCCCCCGCCTCCGTGAGTAGGGCCGTGTCGGAGACGAAATAATCGCCCCGGCCCGTGCCCATCAGCCAGGATAGCAGGTGGAAGGTCATGCCCGGTTGTAAAACCAGGTCGCTGTCGTGGCGCAGACCGACGACCTTGCTGCCGCCGACCCAACTGGGCGGAAAACCAAGCCCGACCAGATAGCCGCAATGATGCCGCCGGTAGTGGGCCAATCCGGCCTCGTCCACCCGATTTTGCCAGGCTCGATACACCTGCCCGGCGGTCACGCCCGGCTGCAACGCCCGGATGACCTCGGCAAAGGCGGCCTGGCAAACCTCGGCCATCGCCTGGTTCTCCGGCGGCGCTGCCTCGACGAAAATGAGGCGGCCCAGGGGGGCGTGGTAGCGGGCCACACAGCCGGCCATCTCCAGGAAAAGGGCCTCGCCGGGCTGGAGGACGTGGTTGCTCCAGGTGGTATGTTCCTCGCCGAGCCGCTGGCTGGTGCGGATGAAGGGCACGAAGCCGGGATGATCTCCCCCGGCCAGGACCATCGCCCGCTGCACCTCGGCGGCAATCTCCCGCTCGCTGACCCCGACGCGGGCCGTCTCTAAAGCCGCCCGCATCATCGCCTCGCTGACGGCGGCGGCCTGACGCATAGTGGCCAACTCGCGGGCCGATTTGACCAGCCGGAGCTTATCCACCAGCCCGGAGGCATCAACCCAGGCGGCCTGCGGCAGCGCGGCCAGCAGCCCTTCGGCAATTTCCAGCGACAGCAGCAGGCTGTTTTTCTCCAGACCCAGCCGCGCCCCGCTCAAGCCCATCTCGGTCACCGTGTGGGCCGTGACCGCCGCCGGGTCGGCGCTGTCGGCATAGCCCACGAAGCGGACCCGGATGGCCTGATTCTCGACCGTCACCCGCTCCATCAACCGGGTGATGAGGTACGGCTCGCCGTCGAGGGGGACGATGAGCATATGGTAGGTGAAGTAGCCCTGGTGGTTCAGGCCGCTGAGGTAGTAGATATTTTCCGGCGTCGAGATGAGGCAGGCCTCGAGGCCACGGTCGGCCATTGTCTGCCGCACCTTATTGAGACGAACCGTATATTCTTCATCGGGAAAGAAAGCTGCGTCACTCAATTGCCAACTCCTGCCATAACCGGGATGGTTAAAAACTCCAAAAAGTTAGATTGACACTTAGCCCACAAAGTCCGTAAAACGTAAGCCGTAAAACGTAAAAATTTGGCGATATAGCGGCCATTACGCTTGACGTTTTTCGTTTTACGGGCAGCCGCCAGATGTCAATCTACCTTTAACCACGCCGAATTACCAATAACCAATTACCGAACTGATCTGCACAAGTTGTTAAACCCCCGTTCTTAAGGGGAGTTGCCATTTAGTCGAATTTCAAGCTATAATCAGTAGAGCGCAATCGCACCCTTCGATACAACCTCGTGCCTCGGTTTACTCAGGATGCTGCGCTCTACTGATTAGAGAATCTGTGATGACAAATTATGATGAAATTGCCCGAAACTTAATCAAAAAAGATGCCAGAGCGCAAAAACGTCTACAACAACGCATCGACGATGCTCAGGAAGAGATCAAGAATCTGTTAGCCCATTTTTTGGAGATAGACCCGGACTTACAGCAGGTTATCCTGTTTGGATCTTTGGCCAAAGGAACCGTGACATCGCCCGGATTTGATATAGATTTAGCCATTCGCTGTACGGGCGATAAATATTTTTCATTGGTCGGCGCGGCGCTCGATAGCGATTTTAAGGTTGATCTTCTGGACTTGGACGCCGTAGACGATGTTTTTCGCACCTTTATTCTAAAAGATGGGATCGTTTTATATGAAAAGCGTTGAAGCACTCAGAACGCTCAAAGCTGAACTTAGAGCCGATATGCCTCGCCTGGAAA
>CAZWZZ010000214.1:0-8594 GCA_964638395.1 uncultured Caldilineaceae bacterium | reverse complement strand
AACCAGGCCCTCGTTGACGAAGCATTGGAGCAGTTGAAGCGATTAAAAGAGACATACAAGCTATGAACGTGACAATCCAACAGGGCGGCATCCAGAACGTGTCCGCCGAGGCCATCATCGTCAACCTATTCCGGGGCGTGACCGAGCCAAAAGGAGCCACCGGCGTTATTGATGAAGCGTTGGGCGGGGCCATCAGCGAGTTGATCGAGCTGGGGGACCTGCGGGGCAAATTGGGCGAAACGGTCATGCTGTACCCGCGAGGGTTGCTGTCGGCCCGGCGGGTGATTGTGGTCGGTCTGGGCGAGGCGGAGACGTTCGATCTGGAGGCGGTGCGGGAGGCGGCTGGAGCGGCAGCCCGGCGGGCGCAAGATGTCGGAGCCACGAGCGTGGCCACCATCATCCACGGCGGCGGTATCGGCGGCCTGGAGATTGGGGACGCGGCCCAGGCCGTGGTCGAGGGCAGCCTGCTGGCCCTGTACCGGTATGAGTCGCCGTTGCGCCAAAATCACAATAATCATGATGATAATGATAATGATGACGATGATAATAATAATAATAATGGTGATGAGCAAGGGGACGACGTAGAGCAGTTGACCCTGGTCGAGTTTGACGAAAGCAAAATCGAGGCCATCGAAGCCGGGGCGCGGGCCGGCGAAATCATCGCCGACAGCGTGGCCCTGGCCCGGACGCTCATCAACGAGCCGCCCAACATCGCCACGCCCGGCCACCTGGCCCACACCGCCCAGGCGGTGGCTGCCGAAACGGGCCTGACTTGCGAAGTCTGGGATGAGGCTATGCTCCGGGAGCAGGGGATGGGGGCCTTTCTGGCTGTGGCGCAGGGGGCTACGGAGCCGCCCCGCTTCATCATTATGCGCTACACCCCGCCCGATCCAGACCAGGCCGGCCAAAAGCCGGTCATTCTGGTCGGCAAGGGGGTCACCTTTGATACGGGCGGCTATTCCCTCAAGGGCAAACAGGGTATGGTCGGCATGAAGGCCGATATGGGCGGGGCGGCGGCGGTCATCGGGGCGCTGCGGGCGGTGGCCCTGCTACACCTGCCGCTGCCGGTCATCGGCCTGGTTCCCAGCGCGGAAAATATGGTGAACGCCATGGCCTATAAGCCGAACGATGTGTTTGTGGCCAAAAACGGGACCAGCATCGAAATTATCAGCACCGATGCCGAGGGGCGGATGTTGCTGGCCGATGCCCTCTGTTACGCCGACAGTCTGGAGCCAGCCGCCGTGATCGACGTGGCCACGCTGACCGGGGGCAAGGTGGTGGCCCTGGGGGAGCGGATGAGCGGCCTGTTTTGCGCGGATGATAAGTTGGCCGACAAGCTGCAACAGGCCGGGGCGCAGGTCGGCGAACCGTTGTGGCCCTTGCCTCTCGACCCGGCCTATGATCGCCAGTTGGAGAGTGACGTGGCCGATCTGAAGAACGCCGGGGGGCGGGCGGCCAGCGCCATCACCGCCGCCCGTTTTTTGGCCCATTTTACCGGTGACTGGCCCTGGGCACATCTGGATGTGGCCGGCGGGGTGCTGTATGACGGCGGCCCGACCCAGACCCGGCGCAGCTATCTGACGCAGGGGGGCACGGCTATTCCGTTGCGGACGTTGGTGGAGGCGCTGCGGGGTTGGGATGAGGGTTGACTCAACGGAGCCGCCACATAATGTGGATGGCGACGAGGGTGGCCAGCAGACCGACGATGGCGGCGATGATCTGTAGGTCCCGTTCCGGGTTGGGGGGGACGTACCCTTCGGCCTTCCGTAGATGGGCGGTGGTTAGCAGCTCCCGCTTCAACTTATCCTCGAAATCGCGGGAGGGGGTGATGGGCCGGAGGGTGGATTGCACCCGTTCGGCCACGTCGAACAGGGATGAGAGTTCCGCTTCAAGCTCCGTTTCATCTGTTTCATCTGTTTCATCTGTTTCATCTGATTCAATGGGAATTGACTCTAACTTAGCCTGAAGTTTTACCAATTTGTCGGCGTGTTCCGCCAATATATCTTGTAGTCGTTTTTTGTTTGTCATCAAAATTCTCCATACGACACCGGCCTACGTGGCCGGATAGGCAGCCAGACCGATGGTTCCGGGGCCAAAATGGACGGCCAGAGAGAGGGACAGGTCAGTGATGAAGGTCTCCCGGCAGGTCAGGCGGCTTTGGGCCTGGGCCAGCAGCGCTTCGGCCTGGGGTTTGGCCAGGGCGTGAACGACCCCCACGTGAACGGGCTGCTCGCCAACGGCGGCTGCGGCCAGCTCAACCATGCGCGTCAGGGCGCGGCTCCGGGTCCTGACGCGGTCCAGAGGCACGAGCGCCCCGGCTTCGACGCCGACCAGGGGCTTGATCCGCAACAGAGAGACCACCGTCTCCCGAAAGCGCCCCACCCGCCCACTCATACGGGCGTGGCGCAGGTCATCCAACATAAAAACTTCGAAGATGGCCGGGGGCCGGGTTTGTAAATGGGCCGCGATTTTTGGGGCCGGCCAACCGGCCTCGGCCAGGCAGGCCGCTTCGTGGACCATCAAACCCAGGCCGACGGAACCGGTCAGGCTATCGACGACGGTTACATTGATTCTACCCGCGACCTGGCGGGCGCTCAAGTGGGCGGTTTGCCAGGTTCCGCTCAATTTGCTGGTGACGTGAATGGAGAGAATGTCGTTGCCACCGGCGGCCAGGCGCTCATACAGGCTGACAAATTCGCCGACGGCCGGCTGGGAAGTGGTCGGCAGCCGTCCGTCGTTTTCGATGCGCCGGTAAAACGTATCGGTGGTCAGGGAGAGCCCTTCCTGGAAGCTCTCCTGGCCGAATTGGATATTGATGGGGATGCGGGTCAGGTCATAACGCCTGAGCCAGGCCGGGGGCAGATCGCAGGTGGTGTCGGTCACGATTTTAATCATGGGGCTGGGCCTCATTGAGTGTATCGCTGATGAGGTTCTCGTGTTCCCCCAATAAATCTTTGAGAGAGACCAGGGTGCGATGGTAAAGCGACTTGATGGCCCCTTCGCTGCGGCCCATAATCCGGCCAATGTCGGCATTGGACATTTTTTCGATAAATTTGAGGGTTAGCAGTTGTTGCCGTTCCGGGGGCAGTTTGTGGATGGCGGTCAGGAGAATCTCCCGCTCATTGGTCAGTTCGGCCACGCGGTGGGGCGTTTTGCGGCCATCCCCGGCCAGAACCACCTTGTCGATGGCCACCATGGGGCGGCTGTTGTCCCGGTACCAGTTGGCTACCAGATTGCGGGCGATGCGGTACAGCCAGGCAATAAAAGGAATCCCCCGCTGGGTATAGTGGGGGATATGGTTCAGGGCTTTGTAGAAAACTTTAGCGGTCAAATCTTCGGCATCTTGATGATTGCCGACGCGGTAGTAGATGTAGTTGTAAACCTGTTCGACGTGCCGTTCGTAGAGTTGACCAAAGGCTTCGGGATCGGTTTTGGCTTGTTCGATCAGCGTTTCTTCGTCGATCTCAGAGGGCATTGGGTACCGGATGCAGACTCAACATTGCATCGTTGAGGAACGCGGAGAGTTTGTTGATACTTTCGTCACTCATTTCGGACAACTGTTTTTGAAACCGTTTGGTGTGGTCCAACAGTTTTTCGGCCAGGGTGGTATCTTCGGGATCATTGGTCAAGACTGAGGCGAAGCTCAAACCGGCCAGGGTGGCCAGGCCGACCTGACCGTTGATATTGAGAATATCTAAGGCGGGCAGCAGATTGGCATTTCTCATCCGTTCCAGATTGAGGAGTTGAACGGAAATCATTTCGGCACAATAGTTGAGGGGGGTTTTGGCGTTGGGTAAATTTGAGAGGGCTTCCCGGAGAGCCTCGGCGGAGTTGGTTTGCCGAGCTTCCTCTAACTGGCGTAGAATACGTTTTTTGACGCTGTGCCAGTCGTTGTTGCGGACTTCATCCCGCAGTTGGGTCAAAAATTGGGCGGCCTTATTGGTCGGGTAGAAAACTACCTGCGAGCGACCGGGCCCGGTTTGGTCATCACTCAGGACATAGGAGGAGGCGGCCACGCCTTTTTCTTCCAAGACCTTTAACATATCATAGGCCGAGAATTTATTGACGCCGAGCCGCTCCGCGACAACCGAGTAATGGACAGGTCCTTTGAATTCACGATACAACTCAAATAAATTATCTAAGAACGTCTGTTGGCGTGGTGTCAGCTTTACCTTCATTTTATTATCCTCTCCAAGACTCTTAATCCTGAAAAACCAAAGATATAGTCCGATTTTACCCTTATCTGCCCTTGTTGTCAATTGCACATTTGGAACAGGGATAGTTGCCCCTCTCGTTTTTTCAGGGTATTATTTGATTGGGAAATAGCCACGCTTGTATTATTCTTGCACCGCTTTGATCCAGCAAAGACTTCATGACTATCCGAGAAATCGTCTACGTTGATGATCCGCGCCTGCGTCAAAAGGCCAATTACATTCGAGCATTCACCCCTGAACTGCACACCTTAGCGCAGGATATGCTCGAAACGATGCGCCATCACGAGGGTGTTGGCCTGGCCGGACCGCAGATTGGGGTCATGACCCGCATCTTCGTCGCTGAAATTCCACGCCCGCCTGATGGAGAAACCGAGCCTCATCCCCAAAGTGGCGTCAGCTACGTCTTAATCAACCCGGAAATCATCAAAATCGCTCAAAACCTGGTCGAAGGCAAAGAGGGCTGTCTCTCCATTCCAAAATGGGCCGGTCTGGTGGAGCGTCCGGCGTGGGTGGCGGTTCGGGCCAGGGGGCTCGATGGTCAAACGCTCCATCTCAAAGTGGATGACTTGTTGGCCCGCATTTTTATGCACGAAATCGACCATCTCAACGGCGTGCTGTATACTGACTACATTACCGATCCCGATAAGTTGTGGCCGGTTGAAGAAGATGAAGAGGATGTGTGACCGTGATCGGCGGGTATCTTGCATGCCCCGGTCCCATTGGCAACCAAACTATTTTACAGAAGGGAAAAAAGTATGAGCAATAACAATCATCAAGAATGGCAGGAAGATATTGAAGCGATTGAAACGCAGGAATGGCTCGATTCGCTCGACTATGTCTTGCAGGAAGGCGGCCCGGAACGGGTGCAGCGGCTCCTGGAACAGTTAGGCATCCACGCCCACAACGCCGGGGTACGCATTCCCTTCTCGGCTAACACGCCCTATATCAACACCATTCCCCGCGGCGAAGAGCCGCCCTTCCCCGGCAACCGGGAAATCGAGCGACGCATCAAAAGTATCATCCGCTGGAACGCCCTGGCGATGGTCGTCCGGGCCAACCGGGCCGACAGCTCCATCGGCGGTCACATCTCCACTTTTGCCTCCGCCGCGACGCTGTATGAGATCGGCTTCAATCACTTCTTCCGGGCCGGGAATGAGGAGCAGGAAGGGGACATCATCTATTTCCAGGGTCACGCCGCCCCCGGCATCTATTCCAGAGCTTTTCTGGAAGGTCGCCTGTCCGTCGAAAAGCTGGAAAACTTCCGCAAGGAACTCAGCCCCGGTGGGGGCCTCTCTTCCTATCCGCACCCCTGGTTGATGCCGGAATTTTGGCAATTCCCGACAGTGTCGATGGGCCTGGGGCCGATTATGTCGATTTACCAGGCTCGCTTCAATCGCTATCTGGAAAATCGGGGCTTGAAACCGAAAACCGACGCCAAAGTGTGGGCCTTCCTCGGCGATGGCGAGACAGACGAACCGGAAACATTGGGGGCGATTGCCCTGGCCAGCCGGGAGAAGCTGGACAACCTGATCTTTGTTATCAACTGCAATTTGCAACGTCTCGATGGGCCGGTGCGGGGCAACGGCAAGGTCATCCAGGAGTTGGAGACGGTTTTCCGGGGGGCCGGCTGGAACGTGATTAAAGTGATCTGGGGCAGTAGTTGGGATGTCCATCTGGAGAAGGATTACGGCAGCGCCCTGGTCGAGCGGATGGGGCAGATTGTCGATGGGGAGTACCAGAAATTTGGCGTGGAGTCGCCGGAATATGTCCGGGAACATTTCTTTGCGCCCGATCCCCGCCTGAAAGAATTGGTCGAGAACTTGACTGATGACGAAATCAGAAAACTGAAGCGGGGCGGGCACGACCCGGCCAAGGTGTATGCTGCCTACAAAGCTGCAATGGAGCATAAAGGTGCGCCGACGGTCATCCTGGCCAAGACGGTTAAGGGGTATGGTCTGGGCGAGGCGGGCGAAGGAAAAAACATCACCCACCAGCAGAAGAAAATGAATGAGCAGGAGCTACGGGAATTTCGGGCCCGCTTCGGCATCCCCATCTCCGACGAGGATGTGGCCAAAGCCCCCTTCTACACCCCGTCGCCCGACAGCACGGAGATGAAATATCTCCACGAGCAGCGCCAGAAGCTAGGGGGGTATGTGCCCTCCCGCCTGCCCAAGAGCGATTTCCTCAACCCGCCTTCGGAGAAGCTGTTCGAGGAGTTCTATGCCGGGACGGATGGCCGGGAAATTTCGACGACGATGGCCTTTGTGCGGCTGTTGACCAAACTGTTGCGGGATAAGGAAATCGGCAAGTTGGTGGTGCCGATTGTGCCGGATGAGGCCCGCACCTTTGGTATGGAGGCCCTTTTCCGGCAATGCGGCATCTACGCCAGCCAGGGCCAGCTTTACGAGCCGGTCGACTCCGACAGCCTGCTCTACTACAAAGAGGCCAAGGATGGCCAGATTTTGGAGGAAGGTATCACCGAAGCGGGGTCGATGGCCTCCTTCATCGCCGCCGGGACGGCCTACTCGACTCACGGCATCAACACCATTCCCTTCTTTATTTACTACTCGATGTTCGGCTTCCAGCGCATCGGCGACCTGATCTGGGCCGCCGGGGATATGCGGACGCGGGGCTTTATGATTGGGGCCACTGCCGGGCGGACGACGCTGGCCGGGGAAGGGTTGCAGCACCAGGATGGTCACAGCCACGTCCTGGCCTCGACCATCCCCAATTTAATGACCTACGACATCGCCTATGCCTATGAAATGGCTGTCATCATCCGCGAAGGCATCCGCCGTATGTATGAGGAGCAGGAGAGCATCTTCTACTACTTGACCGTCGGCAACGAAAATTACGCTATGCCGCCCATCCCGGATGAGCCGAATATCAAAGAGAATATCCTGAAAGGGATGTACCGCTTCAAGAAGGCCGAGATCGACGACGCCAAACATCGGGTCCAACTGCTCGGCAGCGGGGCGATGATGGGGGATGTTCTCAAGGCCCAGGCTGAGTTGGCCGAGCGGGGCATCGCTGCCGATGTCTGGAACGTGACCAGCTACAAGGAGTTGCGCTGGGAAGGGCTGGATGTGGAACGGTGGAATATGCTCCATCCCGATCAACAACCGCGTGTGCCGTATGCCGCCCAATGTCTGGATGAGACAGCCGATGTCATCGTGGCCTCCTCCGATTATATGAAGGTTATGCCCGACTCGGTCACCCGCTGGTCGCCGAGGCCGATTGTGTCGCTGGGCACGGACGGTTTTGGCCGTAGCGAGAGCCGCGAGAAACTGCGGGATTTCTTCGAGGTGGATTACCGGTATGTGACCCTGGCCGCGTTGACCTCGCTCCACCGGCAGAATAAGATCAAGCGGGATGAAGTGGACGGGGCTATCGAAGAGCTGGAAATCAATCCTGAAAAGCTAAACCCGCTGAAAGCGTAGGAGGGTATCGTGACTGAATTCAAATTACCAGAGTTGGGCGAAAATGTAGAGTCGGGAGACGTCATCAGCGTCCTGGTCTCGGTGGGGGATACGGTTGAAATAGACCAACCGGTGCTAGAGTTGGAAACGGACAAGGCCACCATCGAAGTGCCCTCCTCGGTCAGCGGCGTGGTCAAAGAGATTCACGTCAAAGATGGCGACGAGGCCAAAGTGGGCCAGACGATTTTGACCCTGGACGGCGGAGAGAGCAATGGGGCCTCGGAGCGTGGCGACGGGGCTGAGGCGGACACCGAAAGCGAACCGGAGCCGGAGCCGGAACCGAAGAAAGAACCGGAACCGGCGACCGGCAAATCGGCTCCTGCTGAGTCAAAGGGCAGCGGCCCGGTCGAATTCAAAGTGCCGGAGTTGGGCGAAAATGTGGAGAGCGGTGATGTGGTCAGCGTTCTCGTCTCGGTCGGCGAGACCATTGAGAAGGAGCAACCGGTCTTGGAGCTGGAAACGGACAAGGCCACCATTGAGGTTCCTTCTTCCGTCAGCGGGACCATTACCGCCATCAATGTCAAGGATGGCGACACCATCAAAGTGGGGCAGGTCATCCTGACCGTTGAAGGGGAAGGGGCAGGCGAAGCGGTTGAGGCGGCGGAGCCGGAACCGGAACCTGTGGCCAAAAGCGAACCGGAACCGGCCAAAGCCGCAGAAAAACCTGCCGAAACCCCAAGCGGCCCGGTCGAGTTCAAGCTGCCGGAGTTGGGCGAAAATGTGGAGAGCGGCGATGTAGTCAGCGTTTTGGTCTCAGCTGGCGATACGATTGAGAAGGATCAACCGGTGCTGGAACTGGAAACGGACAAAGCTACCATCGAGGTGCCCTCTTCCGTCAGCGGCACGATTACCGCCATCAATGTCAAGGATGGCGACACCGTCAAAGTGGGGCAAGTTATCC
>CAZWZZ010000213.1:4556-8613 GCA_964638395.1 uncultured Caldilineaceae bacterium | reverse complement strand
AAATTGAATCTACTGAAACTCTTTACGGGACGTTCAAGCTGGACTATAATGGCTGTACCCACATTTATCGACAGACCGCACTTATTGGTAGCTCTGCATATAACCGTGGACCAGTCAAAAAGCCGCTTTTTTCGCTCTAGCCAAGTCCGTGACTTGGCGATTCTGGGCCGGAAACGCCAGTCACGGACTGGCTTTGCGCTAAACCACGATGTTGTGCAGAGCTACCCACTTATTTCAAAACAAATCAAATATTATCCATCAAGGAGGTGATTGATCGATGTTCTTATTCGATCCAATGTTTCTTTGTTTTATGATCCCGGCCATCGTGCTGGGGTTCATCGCCCAAACAGCGGTTAAGAGACGCTTCAACAAATATGGTGAAGTCCGCACCAGCCGGGGCATGACCGGGTCACAGATTGCCCGCGAAATCCTCGACACCAATGGCCTGTATGATGTCACCGTCGAGGAGACGCAAGGCTTTCTGAGCGACCATTACGATCCTAGCAGCCGGACGCTGCGCCTATCGCCGGACGTGGCCCGCACGCCGTCGGTGGCGGCGGCCGGGGTGGCCGCGCACGAGGCCGGCCACGCCCTCCAGCACGCCAAAGGGTACGCGCCGCTGCAACTACGGAGCGCCATCGTGCCCGCCGTCCAATTTGGCAGTGGTCTTGCGCCTTTCGTGATTATCGCCGGTATTTTCCTGGAAGGGATGTTTCAACTGAGTAGCCTGGGCATGGGCGTGGCCTGGTTGGGGGTGGGCTTGTATTCCCTGACTGCCATTTTTGCCCTGATTACCCTGCCGGTCGAGATCGACGCCAGTTCCAGAGCCAAGAAGCTGCTGCACCAGTACAACATTGTCGATCAACGGGAGTTGGATGGCGTGACCAGCGTTCTCAACGCCGCCGCCTGGACCTACATCGTCGGCGCGATTGCCGCTCTGCTTCAGTTGGCCTATTGGATTTTCGTGCTGCTAGGGCGGCGTGATTAATGAGTACAGTAACTATTTCGACAATGTCACATTAGACAAATGTTCTGCCAATCCGACCTTGACTCAGCCCACCTTGCCCGCCCGGAAATAATTTTCCGGGCTATCGAACAGCGCCCGATAAATCGGGCTAAACCGAAACCGGATTTATCCGGTGCTGTTTGATAGCACGGCGAGTTCATCGCCGTGCGGGGCTAGGAAAAGGCGGGTCTTGGGGGGCAAAAGACTCAACATAAGAATGTGACACTGTCGAACTATTCACCCTCATGTCATTTCGAGCGACCCATTCGACTAAGCTCAGGGCAGGCTGTTGGGAGCGAGAAATCCACCAAAACCGTCGTTTGCAACCGACCATCTGGGGGATTTCTCGGCTTTCAGCCTCGAAATGACATGCCTGAATAGTCACGTACATTTTGAAAGATGGTCTCGGTTCCACCGCAGGGCCAGGCCGTGGCCGACACCGGCACCGTCGTCGCTTACCACGAATATGACCCGTATGGCAATCCCACGGACGACGGACCCCTGACAACGGACTACGGCTATACGGGCGAATGGTGGAAAAGTGAAATTAGGCTGTTACATTACAAGCGGATGAACTCCTTAAAGTCTTTGGCGATAAACTGCGGGCCATTGTCGGAGATGATCCTGGGTTTGGCTTGGGGAAACCGTTCCCCTGCCCGTTGGAGGATGATCTCCACATCTGGCTCGGTCATCTGCTCCCGAATTTCCCAATTTTCCCAATGAACCACATAGCGACGGCCCACAAACCGGCCAAAGCCAAAATTTTACCCAATTCATGCAGTCGTTGGCCCATTATTCTTCTCCTTCATACCTCTGTCCCGTCCATAAAACAAAACGCGCCAAACCAGGCCCCCGTTGGGGCACAGCTTGACGCATCATTAAACTTGTTCGTCACATTTCGAACTACTGCCCCCAGTGTGGCTCAAGCGCCCGGTTCGAGATCAATGAGGGTCAGGCTATCGGAGGGGACCCAGCCGCGCAGGTCGCCGGGCAGGGCGATCTGTCGCCAGCCGAGGCGACGCTCGACGATCTGCACCTCGGCCCCGGCGTGGAGGTTGAACTCGACGGCATAATCGGCGGCGGGACCGGGACCGGCGGTGACATCCACCTCCTCGACCAGGACGACGGCTTCGGGGAACTGCTGCGTGCCGTACAGGTTGCTGAGGATAGCGATCACCCCGACCAGGAGGAGCAGGCTGCTACCGGCAATCGACCAGCGCCACAAGCGGCGACGGCCGGGGATCATAATGGCCAGACAGATGAAGATGCAGATCAACAGCCACAGGGCCAGCAGCAGGAGGGCCATTTCCGACAGGGTGAACCATTGGCCGACGATCTGACCCAGGCCCGGCTGGCTACGATCCAGGTCGAGCCGGTCCACGGTGTGGGCCCGGGCGATTTGCAGATTGAGGGCGATGTCGGCATCGCGGGGAGCGAGCATCTCGGCCCGGCGATAGTTGAGGATGGCCTGGCCCAGCTCCTCCTGTTTGAAGTAGGCGTTGCCCAGATTGTAGTAGACGGCGCTGTGGTTGACCCCGGCCTCTAGCAGCGTTTCATAATTGGCGATGGCATCGGTAAAATTTCCGGCCTGATAATTTTGGTTGGCCACGCTCATCACCTCGGCCAGGCTCTCCGGCGATTGGGCCTGGCTGGGCGGGACAATGGTCAGCCACAGGCTGGTCAGGAGGATGAGGCAGAGGGTGGTTTGGCCGCTTAGCCCCGCAACGGGGGGATTCTTTGTTTTTTCGCCCCCCGTTGGGGGGCTAGGGGGGAGGCTTACTTGATTTTGATCCTTCAACCCGTTCATCGTTTGCCTCGAAATGCCTTTTCCAGATCATTGATAAGCTGCTTGGTGTCGGCCACCAACGACTGGGTGGCGCTGTCGCCGACGGGGGCGAAGCGGCTGATTTCGACCTGCTCCAGAATGGCTCTGATCCGCTCCCGCAGGCCGGGGTCGAGATCATAGTCGGCCAGCAGGTTCAGCAGTTGATCGGTAGTCAGGCCGGTGGTGGGGCGGTTCAGCTTGTCGGACAGATAGCCGAGCAGGGCGCGTTGGACGACGGCGTGGCTGTCGCTGTGGTGTCGATTGGCCTCGTTCAAGATTTTGTGGGCGATACGCCGCGCCCGCAGGTCACGAGCGTAGGCGGTATCGGTCATCAGCCGTTGGCGTTGGGATTGGAAGACCCAGACGGCGGCGACGATAAAAAGGGGAATGATCCAACAGGCCCAATACACGGCGCTGCCGAGGGGGGAGAACGTGGTCGTGCGGGTCAGCGAGGCAGGCACACCTTTGATGGTGCGGATGTTGCCTAACTGCGCTTCATCAACAGCATCAGCCGCCGGGGCCTCCGGTTCATTGCCGTTGGGTAGGATGGTCACATCAAGCGGTTCACTCTCAACGGTGCGATAACTTTCGGCGCTGGGGTCGTAGTAGCTGAAGCTGATGGGGGGAATGGTGTAATCCCCGGCCTGGCCGGGCACGATGAGCCGCTCGAAACGGCGGATGCCAAACACGGCGTCATCACGGGCCTCGGTGGTGGTGGAGGATTGGCTCTCAAACAGCCGCCAGCCTTCCAACGCCGGCAGCTCCGGCTCGGTCAGGGCCTCGATGTTGCCGGTTCCTTCGATTTCCAGCACCAATTTCAGAGTATCGTTGACCTGGCTCTGGCTTTTATCGACAAAAGCCCGCAGCTCGAACTGGCCGACCGCGCCGTTGAAATCCGGCGGGGCCTCGCCCGGCAGCGATTGAACGTCGATAGTGACCGGCTCCGTCTCCAGGACGATGTCCGGGTTGAGCAGGCCGCCCGGTACGACCAACCGGGCCGGTTCGATGGTGATTTCGTTGAGACCGGCCGGGAAGAGCGCCGTCCGAATTTCGGTCACGGTGTAACCCCGGCCCGCCGCCTCGGTGGTGTAGTGGGGCTGGGAGAGGACCGTCTGGCTCCAGAAGTCGGTAAAAGCCGGGGCCCGATAATCGAGCCGACCCCGGAAGTTGATCGGATAGTCGATGGCCTGGTAGAAGCGGAAGACGTAGACGATTTGTTGGTTGAG
>CAZWZZ010000213.1:0-4456 GCA_964638395.1 uncultured Caldilineaceae bacterium | reverse complement strand
TCGGATAGTCGATGGCCTGGTAGAAGCGGAAGACGTAGACGATTTGTTGGTTGAGGTAAGGCGTGGTGTTATCCACCTCGGCCTCGACAAAGAGATTTTGGCCGATGAGGGTGTTGGGGGCCTCCGTCTGCGGAAAATCTTCGCCGGAGGGTGGGTTACTGGGCCGGTTGCCGGCGGTGGCCTCGATGCTGATCGGTTCAGTTTGATAGGTTTGGCCATCCACCAGAACGCTAATCGAGGGGATGGACAACTGGCCGGTGCGGAGCGGGCGCAGGCGGTAGATAAAAACCCCCTGCGAGGTCATCTGGCCGTTGACGATGCTGACCTGGGTCGAGGTGCTGCTCCCGGACACGACGAAATCCTGCAAGCCGGTCAAATCGGGGCTGGGGATGTTCAAATTGTCGCCGCTGACGGTCACCTTGAGGGTCACTTCCTCATCCATACTGACGGCAGTGCGATCCACCTCAGCCTCGATGGGGGTTTGCGCCAGGGCTGCCGGGCCGCTCCGGAAGAGCAGGATCAGCAGCAGAATTAGCACGCCAACACGGAAGCATCGGCTGGGGTGGGTAATGGAGAGTCGTTCCTTTGAAAAAAATATCATCATAACCCTGAATACGAAATTTACCAATCCTGAGCCGGCGGGATGGACGAGCCGCCGAACTGCTGCTGTAAGCGTTCCTGCAACGTCTGGCTATCCTGGCCGAGGGCGTCGAGCAACTGCTTGGCCTCTTCGGGGGATAGCTCACCCTGACCGGGTTGGCGCTCCTGTTCCTGCTCCTCCTCACCCTGCCCGGACTGGCTCTCTTCCTGCTCTTCTTGCTGCCCTTCCCCTTCGCCCTCATCATTTTCCTGCGGCTCTTGAGGCTGCTGGCCTTGCTGCGGCTGTTGCTGATTGCCCTGGCCTTGCTGCTGTTGCTGCTGCTGTTGCTGCTGTTGTTGTTGTTGTTGTTGTTGCTGTTGTTGTTGCCGCAGGGCTAATTCCAAATTATTTTTGGCATCGACATCATCCGGGTTTTGCAGCAAAGCCTGCACGTAGGCGTCGATGGCCTCTTGCCAGCTTTCGGCCTGGAAATAGGTGTTGCCCAGATTGTAGTAGGAATTTTGAGCCAGCGTCGTATTATCGGCGTGGGCCGACTGGCGCAGTTGCTCGGCGGAGGCTTCCAGATCACCCTGGCGATGGTAGGTGTTGCCCGAATTGTAGTATGGCTCGGCTAATCCGGGGTCTTCCTGCTTGGCTTTGTTGTAATTTTCGATGGCCGTGTCGTAATTCTGGGCTTGAAACTCCTCGTTGCCGTCATTATTGTAGCCGGCCGCCGATGAGCCGCAAGCCGTCAGGCCGAGCAAGGCCACCAGTAAGATTAGCCAGGATGTTTGTTTCATCAGTCCTTCCTTCTCAATTACGTCCTAAGAGAATGAGCATTACTTAACTCACCCAAAAGCGTTGTAATTGGTTATTAGTAATTGGTAATTGGGCCAATCCCTAATAACTAATTACCAATTATCATTCTCTGAAATGGGTAAGTTATTAAAATCCCGTTTCTAAGCGTTCGATTTCGCACCCGCTCCCACGCCGCCGCTCTCGACCGGCGCTTCCCGCGTCTTGGGCTGGAGCCGGTCGGGGATCAATTCGATGACGATCAGGGCCAGCAGAGCGGCAAAGACGAACCATTGAAACCGCTCGATGCCCCTGGTCTCAAAGCGGCCTTCCAATTCGCTCGTCTCCAGGTCGTTGATAGCATCGATCAGGAACCCGACCTCGCGGCCATCCGCCGTGGCCCGGAAATAGCGCCCGTTGGTAATCAGCGACACCTCTTGCAGCGTCGTCTCATCCAGCCGGGTCAGCACCGTTTGCCCCTGCCGATCCTGCTTGTATCCTTTCAAATTGCCCAGGTGGTCATACTCCGGGATTGGCTCACCGTTGGGGGAGCCGAAGCCGATGGTGTAAATGATGACCCCCTCGGCGGCGGCCTCACGGGCCGCTTCCAGGGCGTCCCCTTCGTGATTTTCGCCGTCGGTCAGGATGAGCATCACTTTTTGGCTAGAGCGCTCCGGGTTGAAGCCGGTCATAGCCACGGTGATCGCCTCGGCCATCGCCGTGCCGGGCCGGGAGATTAAATCCGGCTTGGCCGACTCCAGGAAGAGGCGAGCCGTGGCAAAGTCGGAGGTCAGTGGGAATTGAACGAAGGCCGCCCCGGAGAAGAGGACCAGCCCCATCTCATTCCCGGCCAGGCGATCCATCAACTCGTTGATCTCCAGCTTGGCCCGGGCCAGGCGGTTCGGCTTCAAATCCTCGGCCAGCATACTCTCCGAAATGTCGAGAATGACCATAATTTCGACACCCTGCCGCTCGATATACTCCACCTGAGACCCCCAGCGGGGCCGGGCCAGGGCAATCACCAGAAAAGCCAGGGCCAAAAACCAGAGCCGCATCTGCCAGCGTCGCCCCCGCCAATTGACGTTGGCGCTCAACTTGGCGATCAGTTGGGAGGCCCCCAGCCTGGCGATGGCCGCTTCTTTATTTTTGTTCAGCATAAAAATGGCCAGCCCCAATAGCAACAGGGGCAAAAAACAGGCCAAATAGATGGGTTGGGCAAAAATTTCCATCACGGTATTGTCCTAAAGAGTGTACGCCGTAGCAGCATTTCCAGGGCCAGCAAAATAACGGCCGGCACAATAAACCACAGGGCCAACTCGGTGTAGCGGGTGAAGGTTTTGATCTCCACCGTCGAGCGTTCCAACTCGTTGATTTTGTCGTAAATCTCCTGCAAGCCCTGCGTATCCTCGGCCCGGAAGTAGAGGCCGCCGGTTAAATCGGCAATCTCCTTGAGCGTTTCCTCATCGATCTCCGAGTCCCGGTATTCGATGCGGCCATCGGGGAAGGGCAGCGGGGCCGGACCGGGGCGGGCCGCGCCGATGGTATAGACCCGAATGTCGAGGGCTTTGGCGATTTCCGCCGCCGTCATCGGGTCGATCTGGCCGGAGTTGTTGGCTCCGTCCGTCAACAGGACGATGACCCGGCTGTCGGCCTCGGAGTCGCGCAGCATGTTGGCCCCATTCGCCAGCCCCAGGCCGATGGCCGTGCCGCTGTCCAGGCCGATGTCCCACGACACCTGCGTTTCGTTGAGAACCCGCTCCAGAACGGCATAATCGGTCGTCGGCGGAACCTGGCTAAAGGCTTCGGTGGCAAAAATCACCAGCCCGACCCGGTCATACTGGCGACTTTCGATGAAGTCGAGGATGACCTGCCGGGCCGCGCCGAGACGGTTCGGCTCAAAATCGAGGGCGGCCATACTGCCAGAAATATCAAGGACGATGGAAATATCCACCCCCTCGCCGGTGATGACCTCGCGGGCGCTGCCGGATTGGGGCCGGGCCAGGGCTAACACCAGCAAAATCAGGGCGATGTAACGCAGCGCCGGCAGCAGAAACACCCGCCCAAAACGGCGAACCGAAAAGCTGCTGTACCGGGTCAGGCGCAGGTCGGAATATTGCATCGTCGCCGGGCGGGTGCGCCGCCGCACCAGCCAGGTACGGAGGAGCAGCACCACGGGAGCCAGCAGAAAAATTAGCAGCAGCGGTGAAGCAAAGCGTAAAATCATGCGACCATCTCCTCCTTTTCCGGCGGCGACGGCGGGGGCGGCTCCGGCGTTGTCTCTTCGATGACCGGGGTCGTGGCATCGACCACGCTCCGGGCTTTCGAGACCAGGTTGTGAACCTCCTCCGGGTCGGGCGTGTAGCGAGCGAATTTGACCCAGTCACTTTCGGTGATGAGGCTCATCAGGCTGCTGACATCCCGCATCGGCGCTTCGGAGCGGCTAAAGTTATCCCGCAACTCGCTGGTGGTCTGCTCCACCGCTTGAACATTATAGCGCCCTTCGATATAACGCCGCAGGCAGGTGGCGACCAGCGAATAGTGGCTCTTGACCTCATTCCGCTGCGGCAAGTCGAGAGCCTCGATCCGGTCCAGTTCGGCGTGGGCGATGATCTCCGGGGGGCGGGTATCGACGAAGGCCACCGGCTCGAAGGCCGGTTCCGGGCGCTGCTGCCAACGCCGGCGCAGCCACATGGCCAGGTAAGCCAGGGCAGCGGTCAGCAGCACCGCCGCCAGCACAGCTAACAAAATCAGCGGCCAGAGGGGCGGCGTGGATAACTCGGCCTGCGGCTTGAGGTCCCGCAACTCCGATTCGTCGGTCAAGACGCTGGTCACTCGTACCGGCACAATCGGCGCGGCCAACTCTTCGATAGTCCCATCCGGCGTGCGGTGGGTGACGATGACCGGCGGCGTCTCATACTCGCCGGGCCGGAAGAGGGAGACGGTGATGTCCTTGCCGGTGATAGCCGTCCCATCCCCCTGATCGACCGTCTGGGGCGGCGATTGATCGACCACGATGAAAGATTCCCACTGCTCTTCCAATTGGGGCAGCACCACGCGGGAGTCGGACGGATGGACAATCTC
>CAZWZZ010000212.1:0-8645 GCA_964638395.1 uncultured Caldilineaceae bacterium | reverse complement strand
TCGGCCTTGATTATCCCCATCACCGCGCCCCACATCCCCCCGGCGGCGTTGATTATCTACCGGGCTGATGTGCGGCTCTTTAGTCAGGAAGAGATCGACCTGGCGGCCAGCTTTGCCAATCACGCGGCCATTGCCCTGGAACACGCCACCCTGTTCAGCCTGACCGATGCCGAACTCCAGAAGCAGGTCCGCTCCCTGAGCGCCCTGAACCGGGTCGGCCACACCGTTAGCCAATCGTTAGAGATCATCGACGTGTTGCAGAACGCGATGGCGGCGGTGTTGGAGGTGATGCCGGCGGATGCCTGCTGGATTTATCTGCAACGGGAGACGGAGAGCTTTATGCGGCTGCGGGCGCAGCGGGGGCTGCCGGCGGATGTGGCCGGGCGGGTGCGGGACAGCGTCGTGGTTCCTAACCAGGGGGTGATGGGCCAGGTGGCGGCCGGCGGCGAACCGATTTTCCTGGAAGCGGCCGACCTGGACCCCGCCGAGTGGCCGGATGATCCGATCATCGCCGAAACCCGCTGGCAAGCGTTGATGGCCGCGCCGCTCCTGGCCAAAGAGCGCATCATCGGCGTGCTGGGCATCGGCGCGACGACCGACCGCACCTTTACCGAGAATGAGGTGGAGCTGCTGCAAGCTATCGGCGACCAGATTGCCATTGCCGTGGTCAACGCCCGCCTCTATCGCCGCAGCGGGGAGGTGGCCACCCTGAAGGAGCGGAACCGCATGGCCCGCGAAATTCATGATACGCTGGCCCAGGGCTTCACCGGCATTCTAGTCCAACTGCAAGCCGCCGAGCGGCTCAGCCTGAAAAATCGGGAGGCGGCCCTCCGCAGCCTGCAAGAGGCCAGGGAGCTGGCCCGCGAGAGTTTGCAGGAGGCTCGCCGCTCCGTCTTGAACCTGCGTCCTACCATTTTGGAGCATCATACCCTGGATGAGGCTATCGCCCGCCATACCGCCCATTTCGAGGCCAAAACCGGCATCAAGACCCGCTTCGTCATCGAAGGGTATCCCAGTCCGCTCGATCCGGCGGTCGAAAAAAATCTGTACCGCATCACCCAGGAGGCGCTGGCCAATGTCTGGCAGCACGCCGAGGCCAGCCAGGTATCCGTCACCCTGGCCTTTCAGCCGGATGCGGTCAACCTGACCATCACCGATGACGGCAAGGGCTTGAACGGCCACCGAGCGCGACTGGGGCAGCCGAACGGCCATTTTGGGTTGTTAGGCATCCGGGAGCGGGCCAGTATGATTAACGGTCAGGCTATTATCAAAAGCCCCAAGGTGGGGGGCACGACGATTGAGGTGGTGATTCCGGGATGAAGGATAGTATCAAGGTGATTTTGGCGGATGACCATCCGGTGGTGCGGCGCGGCCTGGCGGCCATTGTCGATGCCGAGGATGATATTCAGGTGGTGGGGGAGGCCGACGATGGCCGAACGGCGCTGGCCCTGGTCCACAGCCTGGAGCCGGATGTGGTCTTGATGGATTTGCAGATGCCGGTCATGGATGGCGTCGAGGCTACCCAACGGATTCGGGCCGAGGCGCCGGCCACGGAGGTCATTATTTTGACCACCTTCAAGGATGATGATTTTATCTATGCCGGGATTGATGCCGGGGCGCGGGGCTATCTGCTCAAGGATGCCCCCCCGACCCGGCTGGTGGAGGCCATTCGGGCCGCCCACCGGGGGGAGTCGCTGCTCAACCCGGAGGTGGCCGCCCGCGTCCTGGATCGCCTGTCCCGCATGACCAGCCCGACCGAGGCCGAACCCCCCTCCCCCGACCCGGTCGCCGCTGAGCGCCCGCTTCTCAAAACCCCCGCTCCCAAGTTAACTCCCCGTGAGATGGATGTTCTCAAATTGTTGGCTCGCGGCCTGCGGAACAAAGAGATTGCCGACGAGTTATTCATCGCCGAGCGCACCGTCAAAATCCACGTCGGCAATATTCTGGGCAAGCTCCAGGCCACCAACCGCACCGAGGCCGTGGCTATCGCTTTGACGATGGGGCTGTTGACGAGTTCTGATTCTTCGTAGGTATCCCGTTGACAAAAACTTGACTTCTGCGCCTGGTTTGGCGTATTATAGCTGACAATTCCGGTGGGGGATGGTTGGTGGGTTCACTTGGGGGCAGTTTGAGAGTAATAGAAATTCGCTGGAGACTTTATCCGAAGTCTCTCGAATTATAATCTTTAATGAAAAGGCGGAGTAAGGGTATGAGTGACACAAAAAAAGTAGAATTTTTACCTGTGCAAAATTTAGAATTTGACCCCGAAAATCCTCGGCTACCTCAGCGCCTTAAAAATGAGAGCGATGGAAATAAGATATTACAATGGATGATAAACAAGGGTGTTATTGAAGAACTAATGGTAGCAATTGGGGAATACGGATACTTTATTGGGGAACCACTACTTGTTGTAGAAAAAGAGAATGTTGATGACAAATACCTGGTTATTGAAGGCAATCGTCGGTTAGCTGCTGTAAAACTCTTGTTAGACCCTACTCTGACTGATCGGAAGTCCATTCAGCAAATCGCTGCCGAAGCTCGCAGTGAAAAGCATGAAGAAATACCTTGTGTTATCTTTCCGACGAGGGATGAAATATTGCGTTATTTAGGCTATCGACATGTCACAGGGATTCGAGAGTGGAGTGCGCTTGCCAAAGCTCGCTATCTTGCTCAATTATTACCGACGACGCAAGAAGGTAGTTTGGATGATAAGTTTAAAGAATTAGCTAAGGCAATAGGTAGCCGTAAAGATTATGTAGCAAGGTTATTAACCGGGTTATCGTTGTATGAAAAAATCGAGGAAAACAATTTTTTTGATATTCAAGGATTAGATGAAGACACCCTTAGTTTTGCCGTTCTTACTACAGCCGCAAACTATGCTAATATCGTTGAATTTCTGGGGCTTGACGACTCCCGAAATCCTAACCTGGCCGGACTTGAGTTGGAACCATTAGAGAAACTTACCCGATGGCTGTTTGAAAAAGAGGACGGCAAAACACGTATTGGTGAGTCACGTAATTTGCGCCAACTCAATAAAGTTGTTGCTCATAGCTTAGCTCGTAACCAGTTTGAGAGTGGTGTCTCCTTGAACGATGCTTATCAGTTAACTGAACTACCCGACGATAGCGATGATAATACAACCGGTCAATTTCGTGTTGCGGTTTCAGGAGCGAATGTAAACTTGGTTACAGCAAGTAAGTTAGTAGACTCGGCTACTACTCTTGTCGAAGATGACGCTCAAAACTTAAGGGAAATCCAACAAAATGTTATGGAATTGCAGGTTAAAGTTCAGACCAATCTAAATAAAAGCCAAATTTAGAAGAGGTGCTTGATGTCTCTTGAATTCAGCATAAATCTGGAAAATCCTCCTGTTTCGACCAATGAGTATTTAAGTTCCGATTACATTGAATTGTTATGTTTAACAAGTGTGGATGGTATCCTATCTAAAGAGCAGGTTGCTGCAAGAATCTTCAAATTAGATGATATTGATGCTGACGCTGAAGCCTTAGAAGAGGAAGCTATACAGGAAGAGGATGAACTTCTGCACGTTGACAATGAGGCTGATTATTTGCCAGAGCCAAAACATAGATTATCTGAAAGAAAGGCAATGCAGGCTGACGATTGGTTTAGTCAGCTAGAATTTCGAGCCGGCGTTTATGGAGATTTTTATCCATTCAACCTATCTAACGACAAGGATAGCTTATCTCGAACAGAAGAAATAAGTTTAAAGAACAAGTTATATATTTATTTATTGTTGGCTTCCAATCTGAGATATTTTCCTAAAAGGGAACAAACTCGACTAGCTAATTATTTCGAGATTGCAAGTGTTGAAGCCTTGAAACAGTATTTATCACCAGTTAGCGAGGTTTATCTATTTGGTAATAATCCCCTCAATAGAGGAAGGTATAGTGGCTCGTTATGGGAAAGGATTATGCGGTTTTCTGGTGATATTGGAGATAAACCCCGCCGAGAACAAAAATACTATCCTTCCAAAAATAGAGGGGAAAGAGGACTGGACGTGGTTGGATGGTTGCCTCTTCCTGACAAAAGAGAAGGGATACTGGTTGTAACTGGGCAATGCGCTTGTGGTGAAGAAAAAGATTGGGAAGACAAGCAATTAACCTCACATCGGGTGAGGTGGGAGTCCCATATCAATTTCACCGCGAAACCAATTAATTCCATTTTTATTCCACATAGTTTTCGGAGTTCAGATGGCGAATGGTTTAATGTTACTCGGATAAATGACAGCATCCTGTTTGATAGGTTGCGTCTAATTCATCTGTTGGATGATGTATGTGATACCTTAGGGGACAAACTACCCTATGACATCGTCGATCAAGTCCTTAAGTTTGAAGAAAGTTTAGTTTAAGTTTCAGAATGGCCATTTTGGAAAATTTGTGCTATGATATTAGTCCTTGAAAAAATGTATTAGGCAAACTGAGGATTTTGAGGACTTAATCAATGAGAACAATTTCACTTTTCTCTGGGTGCGGAGGCTTTGATATAGGCGCAGAAAGAGGGGGTGCCGAGATAATTTTCTCAAATGACAGTATGCCAGAGGCTTGCGCGACATTACGTAAATATTTTCCTAATAGCCAGGTAGTAGAAGATGATATAGCCAACATAGCAGATTTTCCAACGGCTGATCTAGTGATTGGAGGATACCCTTGTCAATCGTTTTCTATGGGAGGAAATCGAAATCCAGTAGCCGATGAAAAAACCTACCTATATCAACATTTTGCAAGATGCTTAGAGGTGGTTCAGCCAAAATATTTCATTGCTGAAAATGTCGATGGTTTGAGAAATCTTCGTAATGGTAAATTTCTGAAACAGCAGGTTGCTTTGTTTAAAAAAGCGGGACGACAAGGTTATCGTATTGTGGCAGAGCGTATAGATGCTAAAGATTTTGGCGTTCCTCAAACTCGTAAGCGAATGTTTATAGTGGGGATAAGAAAAGATTTAGAACAGACGTTTGTCTTTCCAAAACCGACGCACGGAAAAGTACCTCGTAAAAACTCTCATTTACACCCATACACTTCTCACGGCGACGCTATCCAACATTTGCCCCTTTGGCCTGATGGTGAATTCTATGAACGCCCACATGACCCTGATGGTCATTGGCCTTGGTATTATATGTCAAGAAATAGGAAGCGGCATTGGGATGAGCCATCATTTACAATTGTTGCCAACTGGAGACATATCACTCTTCACCCAGCTTCACCAATGATGAAATTAACTTGGTCTAATCTAGCAGATGGATCTAAACAACGATGGGATTTCTCTGATGAGTACGATCATTTAGAGACTAACCTTTCTCGGCCTATTCTCGAGGAGCCTCGCCGACTTTCCTGGCGTGAATGTGCCGCTATTCAAACTTTCCGCAAAGATTTCGAGCCGGAAGGTAAAGTAGAAACAAAGTTTACTCAAATCGGCAATTCAGTTCCGCCTCTGTTAGCCGAAATTATTGTAAAAAATATAGTTTCTGGCGAGGGCTTAAAACCGCTCTTTGAGACAGCGGTTGTTAGTTACTAATCCAGGGGCACGCGGCCGCTGCCGGTTACGCGGCGCCGGCGGCGTGGCTCGGCTCGGTGGCTGGGCGGGTGGGGGGCGTGGCATCGCATCGCTGCTCTGGCTGAATGTCGAAGATATTTACAATCCCTCTGTTTCGTTGTACAATCCTAACTAAATAGGCTCGAATGAAAAAATGAAAAGAGAGACCGATGAAAGATAGAATCGTTGTTGACCCCACCCTTCATTTTGGCAAACCGTGCGTCGCCGGAACTCGAATTACCGTCCAGAGCGTATTGGAGTTAGTCAGGGAAGGGATATCCTTCGCCGAAATTGTGGAGGATTATTATCCTGACTTGGATGTGGATGATATTCAAGCCTGTTTGCAATACGCCATTGATATTGTAGCAGCGGAAGATATTCACGTTGCGGCTGCGGCAGCATGAAGTTTTTGCTTGACCAAGATGTTTACGCCAGAACGTTACGGTTTCTGCAACATTTACAGTTGCAGCAAGCCTTCGTGGTCGTCGAGCCGGGTAGACATCGCTTTAGAAAAATCCCCACCACCTAAAAAATAGTCAGTTGGGAACGTAGAACATTTCCTCGTCCCTCCGCACCGCAGCGTTTGGATTTCCAACTATAAGCCTTGACCTCACGGCAAAGAAGCGGCTTGTTTTCCGCATATAAGCCTTAGACTCGCGGCAAAGAAGCCCCAAGTTTTCGGCAAAGAAGCCCTATGTTTTTGGCCTGTTAGCCTTAAACTCGCGGCCTATCAGCGTTAAGTTTGCCGCCGATCAGCCTTAGACTCGCGGTAATCGTTCACCCCCCCAAACAAATAGAACGCGGATTTAATAAAAAATCAGTGAAAATCAGCGGTTTATCTGCGTTATCAGCGTTCCATTGCCGGTTACGCGGCGCCGGCGGCGTGGCTCGGCTCGGTGGCTCGCACAATTTGTCCCCACCCGCGCTTCCAAGCATAATATCGCTATGGGCGATGAAACCAATGAAAAGGATGAAGCGATGACAAACTTGATAACCGAGACGGTTGGCGATGAGGTCTACCAATATTATCCACTCAGCAACAATGTGGTCAGAGCCATTGGCGTTTGTGGGGGGCGACCGACCTTTAAATATACGCGGATCGAAATCACCGGGACGCTGGAGCGGCTGGCCGCCGGTGAAACGATTGAGGAGATTGTCAGCGGTTATCGAGGCCGGGTGACAGCGGCGGCTATTTTTGAGGCCGTCCGCTTAATGACGACCCACTTCATTCAGGCCTTGCCTGAATTAGAGTCGGCTTGATGATCGTTCTGGATGAACAACTGCTCGGACGTGGTCTTGATACAGAAATCGCCCGATGGTATCGAGGCGCGGTTCAATTCATCATTGATCTACGCCCCCATACAATCATCAAAGATGATGCTATTCCGGCCATACTGGGCCAGCAAAATCGCCCCACCTTTGTCACCATCAATGAGCGTGATTTTTGGCGAAAGGTGGACATCAATAACCGCTTTTGTGTGGTTTGTTTTACCTTATCGGACGCCCGCGTTCCAGAAATTTCGGAGGGATTACGCGCTCTGTTCAATCGCCCCGAGTTCAAAACCAAGGCCAACCGGATGGGCAAAGTCGTTCGCATCACAGCCGAAGAAATCAGTTATTACACCTTCAATGACAGACAGATAAGGCAGTTGGGACAAACCAATACCTAAATTGGTCAGGCGGCTCCGGCGGCGTGGCTCGGTTCGGTGGCTGGGCGGGTGGGGGGCGTGGTGTCGCGGCTCTGGCTGGGGGGGATGATGGCGCTGGGTTTTTGTCTGACTCTTCGTAGTTTCCCGTTGACAAAAACTTGACACTCACACCTAACTCGTCGTATCATGTTAGCTGATTGGACAGCTAGACAGAGATTATAGGACATTTTACGAACTGATGCTATAATTATGAACAGAAAGGCTTTTCAGGAGATTTCAAGAATCAGACGTCGGGAAGCGCTCACTCTCCTCGATGCCGGACATTATCCTGGCGCTTATTACCTCATCGGTTACGCGGTTGAGTGTGCATTAAAAGCGTGTGTTTCAAAGCAAGTGAAGCGATACGATTTTCCTGATAAAAAGCTTGCAAACGAAGTCTTCACTCATAATCTAGAAAAATTGATGAAAGTTGCAGGGCTACAGCCTGATTTTGACCGTGACAAGCGAGCAAATCGCGTTCTTGAACTGAATTGGGCCGTCGTAAAGGATTGGTCTGAGTCTGCAAGATATGATTCCAACATCACCAGAGCGGATGCACGTGACTTGTATTCGGCTTGTACGGGAAGAAATAATGGCATCCTGACATGGATTAAGAAGCGATGGTAGAAACAATTCTAACGAAAGAAATGATAGAGACTGGGGCGACGGTTGTTCGGAAACTTGATGAGGGCGGACTTCAGCCTGATGCTGCGTTGTGGTTCTATTTCCCGGATGTGCAGCAGTGGAAACTGGTCATTGCCGAGGAAAAAGTGAACGACGATGGGCCAAAGAAGGTTTACAAAAAAATACAGCAAATACTCATCGAGTCCGCAGATGAAATAGCTGTATCATTAGATGATGTGGTTCTTGCCAAGCCGGATGCACCGATCATTGGCCTTCTTCGAATGGCTTTACGAGCCGACCCTAATATCAGTGGCCTTCGTTTCCAGAACAACGTCGTCGATGGAACATTGATTGACGATACTTATATCTATCGCCTGAACTGAAGAGTTCGACCGCCCAAATTGTAGTCAGCGAGGTTACTACTCACCCCACCCCCGATAGGCGGACAGGCCATCCCCTGGCGCGGGGGTGGTTTGTTTTGTTTCCCCTCCTCTCCGCGCCGCAGCGTTCGGATTTCCAACTATAAGCCTTGACCTCACGGCAAAGAAGCGGCTTGTTTTCCGCATATAAGCCTTAGACTCGCGGCAAAGAAGCCCCAAGTTTTCGGCAAAGAAGCCCTATGTTTTTGGCCTGTTAGCCTTAAACTCGCGGCCTATCAGCGTTAAGTTTGCCGCCGATCAGCCTTAGACTCGCGGTAATCGTTCACCCCCCCAAACAAATGAAACGCGGATTTAGGCAGTTCCAAGATTTAAATGATCCCAAAGTTGGATGATGAGTCAGTGG
>CAZWZZ010000211.1:0-8645 GCA_964638395.1 uncultured Caldilineaceae bacterium | reverse complement strand
AAATCGATATAAAGTCTAATATAAAACGGCCCCGGAAAAAATCCGGGGCCGTTTTGTTATTGGGCCGGGTCAAATCAGCGATTCGTTTTCCGGCAGGATCAATTACTTAAACTGACAGCTTAGTTTGTGGTTATGGTAATCCGTCCTTCGCCGCCGGGTTGGTAACGAGTATCGTCACTCTGAATGGTGGGACCGGTGAAGCTGCCGATGGTTTCCACGGTAAAGGCCGGGTCGTTGAGCAAGTAGCGCGTCCAGGCTTGTTCGTAGTCAAAGATAACGCCATCATTATCGGTCAACGTCACCTGAGCATTATCTTTGAGCCAGAAGTAGTCATCCCCACCATCAGCCGTGAATTTAGCGGTCACGATAGTCAGGTTAGGAGCGCCACCTTGCACAGCACCGCCATCGACGATTTTAGTACCGTCACTCAATTCTATAGAAACAACTCGACTACCGGCTTGAGTGATCTGTTCAGCATCCCCATCAACCGCCTGAGCCGTGTTTGATATATTGTACGTCACTTTTAAGCCAGCGGCGATTTGCAGGAACTGTCCACCTTGACCGGGCAAGCTGGAGGCCGCCCGCTCAAAGGTTTGCTTGACCTCTTGCGGCGTAACATCGCTGACAACGGCAACCAAGTTCCCGAACGGCAGGTTATCCCGTGTGTCTTTCCGGGACATCGTCCCCGGCACATTTTGATCGGTCGGCAGGAAGTTGTCGATCCGAATACCGCCGCCATTAGCCATGCCGATTACCGTTGCATCGCGGGCGGGTAGGTTGTTCGTTGTTGCATATTCATCGTAAACCCACAGGTAAGAGTCGGCAATGGAGTTACCCCCGTTCGTTTCCTTTGTGCGGACTTCGGAACGGCGCATATCCAAAACCACCTCGAGACCGATCAATGGCTCTCCAAGAGCAGCGAGACAGGACTCAACGGGTGTAATGACGCTGTCAACAACGTTTTTGTTTTGCTCGACAACATCATCGGCATTGAGATCAGGCAGCCGGGTCGAGAGATTGGCATTAGCAGCGTCATCTGACGGAATGACCATCCGGGGATAAGTCGTTTCGTTGATGACTTGCGTCACTTCGCCGTCGGCACCAAATTCAACGTCCAAGCGGCCCACGTATTTGTATTGTCCGACGCCGGTCACGAGATAAACGGTTTGACCGTCGGCATCGGTAATTTCTTTGGGATAGTCACCATTGACCGACTCGACTTCGCCCGGAATGACTTGGTTGACCGTACCCGGTGCATTCGGGTTCGTGAGCAGCTCATCGCCACCGCCACCGACGGCCAGATCAACATCACTGAGGCGGCTGATTAAATCCTCATCATTGGTCAAACTTTGCAAGTGGCTGACAAAGATGATTTTTTGAACACCTTTTCCGGTCAGGCGATCCACTTCGGTCTGCACTAACGTCGCCGTATCGGTGATATTCGTCGTCGTGACCATTACCGAGCCGGGGGAGGAAATCGAATTCAAACTGGGCGTGGTGGCCCCAACGATGCCAAAACGTTGGCCTGTTACTTCGTCAATCACGATAGCCGAGTGGGCTACGACCTCGCCGTTGGTGCTGTAGCCTTCGATAACCTCGTTGCCGTTGATTAAACCGTCAAAGCTAGGCGTGCTATCGAAGTCCAGGTTGGAGCTGAGGAAGGGTTGAACCAGCACGCCGTTGGTTTGGAACGCCTTGACGAAGCGAGCGGTAAAGTCCGGGCCAAAGTCAAACTCGTGGTTACCAAAGATGTGAGCATCATAGGCAATCTGGCGTTGGGCCAGGGCGTCATAAACCGGGCCGTCCGCATCATCCAGCGTACAGTTGAGGGTCGAACTGGCCAGGAAAGCATCGCCGGCATAAACATCGACCACCGCGTGTCCCAGGCCCCGCGCATTGTTGATCTGTTCGTCTGTTTCTGACTTGAAGGTAGCCACCCCACCGATTTTGATGGTCTCGGTGGTGGCATTGCCATATTGACCGGCCGGCACAGCCACTTCAATCGGCAACAGGGCCGACTCGCCGTCATTATTATGCATCAACGTCAACCGGCCCGCCCCATCGGGATCGCTGGAAATCTCGAACAGGGTGACAGAGCCGCTGAACTCGAAGGAGACGGCCAGCAGCGGCGTCCCAGTCGGGCTGTCGGCGGCGCTGATGAATTTGGCCCCTTCCGGAGCTTGATCTTCGTAGGGCGCGTAGCGGGTGTTGACATATTGCACGAAGGTGGGGCTGCTGGGGGTGGTCACATCGTAGACCATAATCCCGCCGATGCGCTCTAGCAGGATGAAAGCGTAGGTTCGGCCATCGAGGACGCCGAGGGTGACGCCTTCCGGCTCAGAGCCTTTGTTGTCGCTGCGGCCATCGAAGCTGTCGCCATCCTGACTGTTAAAAATGGTCGGGTCGAAGGCGGCGGTGATGTATTCAAAATCGCTGCCGCTATCGTAGACCTGACTACCATTGGTACCGTTCCAGATGGAGAAGGAGCGGGCACCGAAGGCGTAGATTTCATCGAAATCGCCATCGCCGTCGGTATCGCCGTTGACCAGCGTCGTATTCAAACGGCCCAATTTGTCATCATCTTGCAGGCTGCTGTCGAGACTGGAGTCGAACTTGAGATCTTTGATCCGGGCCTCTTCGGAGAAGCCGTCATAATCGCGGGCATCCCCTTCATTGGCCGTAACCAGGTAGGTCGTGCCCCCCACGTCATAGGCGGCAATGGCATCCGGTTGGTACATACCCTTGACCGGCCAGGTTTTGATATTGATCTCGCCATCGACATCGGTGGCCCCGCTGGCCTCCTGGTCATCTCGATCATTGGTATCATCTTTATCGCTGGCGTCCAGCTCATTGCCGGCCACACTGTGGTCTTTGAAGCCCAACCCGACCAGGCTGGTGACCTGAGCGTTGGCAATATCGACGATAGCCACAGCGTTGTTCTCCTGCAAGGTGACATAGGCCGTGCTGGAGTCGGGCGATACGGCGATATACTCCGGCTCCAAATCTTGGGCCACGGTCGAAGGAGTCAGGACGGTCAGGGTTTGGAGTTGTAGAGGCTCCGGCGCTTCAACCTCGTCTGCCTCGATGCTGCTCGAGGTTCCACTCTTGAAGACAAGGGGTAGATAGATTTTGAACCCGGCCACCCCGCCAAAAATGCGAATCGAGGGATCAAGGTCAGTAGCATCATTGAACGCCTTAAAATCAACGGTAGTGGCCGTTTGAGCAGGGTTGATTAAGGTCGAAGGAACATCAATGATGCTGATAGAGCCTTCGGGATCGTTCAGATAATCGTCGCTCGGCTCCCCTTCGTTGGCCACCAAGATTTTTGTGCCGTCCGGAGTAAACGTGACCATATCCGGCAATGGCCCAACTTCCACCTGGAACTGTTCGGTTCCGTTGCTGTCGAAGACGACCACTTTGCCGGGGTCTTGCTTGGGGTCAGCTTCCACGGCCACGGCCAGACGGCCGTTGGCAAAATCTACGCTGTTGACCCCGGCCCCATACGGGCTAAGATCAATAGAGCCAGCCTCACTCAATTCACCTTGAGCGCTAATCCCCAAGATGGTCACGGAGTTGCTGAAGGCATTGGTGACAAACAGCCGGTCACTGGTCGGATCGAAGGTGACAATCTCGACCGCGCTTTCATCTTCGATGTTGGTATCATAGGTGCTAATCGGCGACAGGGCAATGCTGGCGCTGGGGGTGATCGTTTGGAGGGCGCTGACCTGACGATTGGCAGCCATCTCCTCCACATTATCCACGCTATTTACCGGTGTTTCCATAGCCACCCCCTCTATCTCCGTCGTCACGGAGGGCGCGGCCTCTACCAAAGTGTCCGGCGACGTCGGGCTTGACGCGGCCAAAGCGTGAAGCGGCATGGCCAGGTGACTTAACAGCAAGGCCGTTACAGCAATCCAAGAAAACAAAAACTGTACTTTTGAACGCAAGATTTCCTCCCTAATGCTTCAAATTTTTTGGGTTGAGAAATTGTAAACCGACCAGGGAGAATAATGACAGGCTGTAAAGCAGCAGTTAAACAGGCGTTAATGTTTTCTTAAGGAATCGTAAAAACTTTTTAACATTGGTCTACTGAATCGAAGGATCGTAGCCATAAAAAAACAGCCCAGTCGGGCTGTTTTTGTCTACTTCTACAATCAGTAGACCGCAGCATCCTGAGTAAACCGAAGAATGAGGTTGTATCGAAGGGTGCAAATGCGGTCTGACAATTCTTCAATCGGCGGAACTACTCTGCCTCAAAGCCCGCCGCCACGTGGCTCCAATCGCAGAAAGGCTTGTTGTGGGAGGCCCCGCAGCGGCACAACTCCCCGGCGCTGCCCTCGAAGCGGGTCTGCCCATCGGCGCTGCGAATTTCGAGCGGACCGGTGACCTTCAGCGGCCCATCCGGGCTGGTTTGGATGACCAGCTTACCGTTGGTCTCCCCGTGCAGACTCAGACTATCTTCATTTAAGGTCCCGTCATCCTCGAAAGCGATCTGATGATGCGCCCCGTCACAAAAGGGTTTGTTTTGGGAGGCCCCGCAGCGGCAGAGAGCCACGCGGGTGTCGGTCAGCAGGGTGTGGCCATCGGAGTCTAAAA
This sequence comes from uncultured Caldilineaceae bacterium, assembly GCA_964638395.1. Taxonomy (GTDB): domain Bacteria; phylum Chloroflexota; class Anaerolineae; order 4572-78; family J111; genus CAZWZZ01. Next base: position 4,049 of record CAZWZZ010000211.1, on the reverse strand, counting down.
TCTCGAGGTCGCCGTGCAGATAGAGCGGCCCGTTCGGGTCGGGGATCAGGCTGTTTTCCGGCGGGATTTCCTCGGTCGGGCCGCCATCTTTACGTTCGAAATGGAGCGCCCCGGTCGGGCAGCGTCGCACTACCTCGGCCACCTCATCCGCCGTAGCCTGATCCGGCTGAATCCAGGGCCGTTTGTCGGTGTCAAAAACCGCCGGCAAGCCACGCACGCACTCAGCGGCGTGGATGCAGCGTTTGAGATCAAAGGTGACATCAATCGTGTCACTCGTATAAGTTTTGGGTTGGTTGCTCATTGGATTGCCTCGTATAGAATTTAGATTTTCTCATAATTTCAGTTTTAAGTAGTTTTCAACGCTAAGTTGTCAGCTTTTTTCGACAAGATTAACAAGACCTTCGGCAAGATTTTTTTGTCATTTCATCCTGTAAATCTTGTCAAAGTCCTTTTACGTAAAGTTCACAAGTCAGTTATGGAAACCACTTAATCCTACTGACATTCTGCGTTCCGTCAAAAAGCTGTGTCCGGCTTGAGGCTCTGGACGATCCCCAGTGTCAAGAAAAAGGTGAAAGCCAGATCGACCAAAAAGTAGGAGTTATCGACCAGACCGTGGCTAAGAAAGATGGCCATACTGCCCATCAGCCCCAGAATAAGAGGTGAGGCCGAGGCCCGGTACAAACGCCAGGCGGCCCGCCAAAAGGCGAGTTGCAACCACAGCAGTACCAGGATGCCCCCCAGACCGAGGCGCGTACCAAAATCGAGGATGAGGTTGTGGGGATGGCTCAGGTTCGGCTCCTGCCAGGCGTCCGGCAGGATGTAGCGGGTGCGGTAGGCGTAGAGAAAATTGTCCAGGCCGAGTCCGAGGGGCCAATGCTCCCGGAACATCGTCAGCGAGGCTTGCCACAGCTTGAGGCGGAAAAAAGCGGTGCTGCCGGGGCTGACATCGAAGGTGGTGCGGAAGCGGGCCGTCTGGCTGAGGGGCAGCAGGGCCAGGGCCAGAAGCAACAGCCCTCCGCCCGCCCAGAGCAGGACCCGACGCCAGGACGGCGGCCGGTTGCGCCAGAGGTAGAGGCCGGTCATCGTCAGCAGAGCGGCGGGCAGGCCGACCAACAAAGCCCCTTTGGAAAAGGTCAGGTAGAGGGCCACCGTGACAATGACCCAGCCGGCCCCATACAGCCAGCGCCGCACCCTGTCCGGCGACAGGAGGGGGACGACCAGTAAAATCGGCCAGGCCCGATCCAAAAAGAGGGCCAGGTTGTTGGGGGAACCGTAGGCCAGGCCCAACGCCCGGCGCACCCCCTCAGCGGTGATGGCCTGGTCGGTGAAAGCGTACAGGGAGAGAGCCAGAGCCGCTTGCAGCGTGGCCCCGGCTACCAGGCCATCAACCAGCCGCCAAGCCCAGCGCCACGGCGGCGGCTGCGACAAATCGGGCGAGCCAAAATCCGCGCCGAGGCGAACGAGAAAATAAAAGATCACCGGCTCCAGGAGAACGACACGCCACTCCCGCATACTGACGCCAAAGTTGGGGGCGGTCAGGGTGGCTATTAAACCTAGAATTAGGAAGGTCAGAGCAGCGAGGTCGGCAGTGGTGAATGGTAAATGGTACGTGGTAAGTAGAGATTGGAGATTGGGGGATGGGGAGGTTGGGAGATTGGGGGATTGAGTGATTGAGGGATTGAAGGAGGGGGCAGAGACTTCCTCGGATGTATAAAAGCGGCGGGCCAGGTTGAGGAGCCCCCTAAAAATGAAGCCGAGAAGGGTTAGCAGGAGGAGGAGTTCAACGGGGGAGACAGCTCCGATAGGAAATTGTTTGGGAAGTTGAAAGAAGGAGAGGCTGAAGGCGATGAGGACCAGACCCAGATCGGGCCGGAACAGGAGGGCCAGGGCCAGCAGCGGCAAGAGCAGTAGCGCCAAGAGGCCGGGCGCGAGGTAGATGGCGATAGCCAGGGCGAAGGTGACGATGAGATGGCCCCTGTCACCCAGCGCAGCGTAGAGGCTGACCGCAATTTCGCTCCAGGCCCAGACCGTTTTGCCGAGGGTGGGCAGCCCCGGCCCCAGAGACCAGAGCAGGCCCAGCCCACTCAGAATGGCAATCAGACCGGCCAGGGCCAGCCCGGTTGGGGCCGAGGGGGGAGCGGGCTGCTGATGCACCGTCCAGCCTTCGATGGCCCATTGACCCCAGCCTCCCTCGGCGGTGATGACCGCTTCGTGGCGGCCCGGCTCCAGGTTCCGGGCCAGGGTGATGGTGGCCGGTTCACGCAGGGGATCATACAGAACGAGGTAGCTCTGCCCCCGCTCATCCTGGGGCAGGGCGTTGGCCGGCTGGCCGTCGATAGTCACCCACAGATAGCCCCGGAAGGGGCCGCGCTGAACGGCCAGGTCGAGTTGGCTCCCCTCAAAAGGAATAGTCAGGGTGCGGGGCGGCTGGCGGGGAATATCGGCCCGCTCCCCGGCAAAGCGCCAGCCGGGGCTATACTCGCCGCCGGGATAAGTAGCCGGATAGCGGCCCGGCGTGGCCAACGGCGAAGCAGTCGCTACGTTACGAAAGGCATCCAGGACAGCCGGGCTGTCGCGCAGGGCGAAGCCTCGGGCCGGGTCGTCCTCAGCCAAACCGACCGTATCCCAGCGGATGGCCAGCAGCGGGCCGAGCCAGGGCCAGTCCCGCCGAGCTTGTTCCAGGGCGGCGGCGGTGCGGGCGGCCTGCTCCGGGGGGCGGTCACTTTTCCAGGGGGATGGCTGACCGGCCCAGGTGGCCGGCAAGGCGTTCCAGCCAAAGGCGGTGGCCCAGATCGACGTCTGGCTATCCCCGTGGTTCCGCATAACCTGCCGCAGCAGCTCGACGCGGCGAATGTTGAGGCGGTCGGGGTGGGCCGGTTCAGCCGGCTCGGCGTCGAAACCGTAGGGTTGGGCGGCGACGATGTCGAACCAGCGCCCGGCCCCGGCCTGGTAGAGGTGATCGAGATAGTCGATGTCGCTGAGGTTGAGCGGGCCACGCTCCAGCGTCGGGGCCAGGGCCGCCGTCAGAATGAGAGCTTGGGGATCGACGGCCCGGATATTGAGCGTGGCTTCCCGCAGCAGGTCGGCGTAGGCGGCCGGCTCGACAAACCGGTTCCCCCAATTGGCGCTGAGGTTCGGCTCGTGCCAGATTTGGTAGGCGTCGATCTGATGGCCGTAACGCTCGGCGACGGCCCGGGCAAAGCGCCCGAAGTCGGCCAGTTCGGTGGGCGGGGTCATGGCCGGGCTGTTTTCGGGCCGGGCCCAGGCCGGACTGGTTTGTAAGACGGCTATCAGCTTGAAGGGGGGTGCGTCGGACTCGTTGTGGCGGGCGATGGTTTCAAACGCGGCGTCCAGTGGCTCCCACTCGACGTGGCCGCTCCGGGGTTCGAGGTCGGCCCACGGGACCGGCTGCCGCAGCCAGGTCAGGCCGTTTTGCCGGAGGTCGGTCAGGGTAGCGGAGCGGGTCGCCTCGTCGTAGCGGGTCAGGTCAATCGTGACGCCGTAACGTTTGTCGGCGGCCAGGTGGTTGGCAACATCGGGGGTCGGCTGGCGGTAGCGTTGCAGGCCCAGGTAAGCAGTTGTGGCCAGAGCCACCATAAAAATTAACAGAAAAATAGCCCTCCACCGGGGCCGGGATTGGTTCAAAATGGGCAATCGCAACGATTTGACGTGATGTTTATACAAACAACGGCCCAGAGTTTAGCACAAGCGGGGAGGTTGTCCAATTTCGGGCATCGACTCTGGCGTTTGCACCATATTTCACTATTAAAAAACCTTGCCATCTATGCGGTAACGTTTCCAGCCTTTCCGGTTGCGCTTCCAACTCATTCAAATGATGTTGAATGTGAGGCAGGACGGCACAGAGAAATTCCTGTCAAGTCATTGTGGATCATCACGAATCAAAGCCGGTGTATTACAAAAGAGCGTGGGGGATCAAGAAAAATTCTCGATCCGAAGCAGCCGATCCAGACCGGCCAAATCGGGCACAATGTCGATAGCGGCAGCGGGAAAACGAACCGCCGCCAGGTCGGCCACAGCCGCCCCCTGGC
>CAZWZZ010000210.1:0-8689 GCA_964638395.1 uncultured Caldilineaceae bacterium | reverse complement strand
CCCCAGCAAAGATCAATTTTGGATCGATGACATCGGCTTGAAGCAGATCAGCGAAAACGAAGCGGCCGCCGTCACCACCGAGACGGAGCCGACGGCAGAACCAACCGCGCCGCCGCCCCCAACCGATACGCCCGCCCCGGAAACGGTTTCTAACCCCGAAGCCGTGACCGCCAATTCGGTCGAAGCAGAGGAAGCCGAAGCACCTGCCGAAGTGGAGGAAGCGGTGACGACGGAGGTGGAAACTGAGGAGAACCTGGAGCCGACAGAAAGCGAAGCAGTTGAAGACACCGATGCAAGTGACGAAGCCGCTGTCGCGGAGACAGCCGAGGCGGTACTGGCCCAGGTGACGGAAACGCCGCCGGCCCCGGTCAATACGGTAGCCGCCCCGCCGACGTTGACGCCAACGGCTACCCGCACCCCGGCCCCGGCTGCTACCCCGGTCGCGGCCCAACTGACCGGCAGCGACGCGGCTCCGGCCACTCGTCGCCAGCAGGCTGTGGCTGATACTAAAATTGAAACTGAGCCAGACTCGGAATCGTTGGCCGCCTCTCTCATCCCGACCTCCCCCTCGGTGGAGTTTATCGGCCTGGCCGGCTCATTGGCCTGCGTGGGTGGCGTCTTCGTCATCATTATGGCCGTTGTTCTGGCGGCGATGGCCTGGCTCTACCGGCTCGGCTGGGGGAATGTCAAGGATGACCTCGATGATGATGAGGCGGATGATGTCGAGGTGATTGATGTTGAAATCATCGAGTAAGATAGCTTAAATTAACTTAACGGAGAAAATTTTATGTCCCACACGAAGACAACCACCCAACCATCGACCCCAATTTGCCTGCGTTGCATCGACACCGAAGCCACCTACCCCGCCGATGAGGTCCGCTACCTGTCTGATAGTGGGGGCTTACTCGATGTCTGGTACGACCTGGAGGCGCTGCGCTCCACGGTGAACCGGGCGCTTTTCAATGAACGGCGTCGGGGCGCGCCGGGACCGAAGGTCAAACCGACCGTCGACTCCGGAGTGTGGCGTTACCGGGAAATCATCCTGCCCACAGCGATTGATGAGATCGTCTCCCGGCCCGAAGGGAATACGCCGCTGTATGAACATCCCTGCGTTGCCGAGTGGGTGGGGGTTGACAGCCTGCTCTTGAAGCACGAAGGGGAAAATCCAACCGGCTCTTTCAAAGATCGGGGCATGACTGTCGGCGTGACCCAGGCTAAACAGATCGGGGCCAGAGCCGTGGCCTGCGCCTCGACCGGCAACACCTCCGCTTCGTTAGCCGCTTACGCGGCCCTGGCCGGGATTCCGGCTTTTATCTTCATCCCCGCCGGTAAAATTGCCGCCGGTAAACTGGCCCAGGCGTTGGCCTACGGCGCCCAGACGCTTCAAATTCAGGGTGATTTTGATGATGCCATGCGCCTGGTGCGTCAGGTTTGCACCGATATGGGCGTTTATCTGCTGAACTCGCTCAACCCCTTTCGGCTGGAAGGGCAAAAATCGATCATCTTTGAGATTTTACAGGGGTTTGATTGGCAACCGCCCGATTGGGTCGTCCTGCCCGCCGGGAATTTGGGCAATACGGCAGCCTTCGGCAAGGCCCTGTACGAGGCTAAAACGTTGGGCCTGATCGACAAATTACCCCGGCTGGCTTCGGTTCAGGCTGAGGAGTCTAGCCCCTTCTATCAAAGTTACCGGACAAATTTCAGCGAGCGCAAAACCGTCAAAGCGGAGACCATCGCCACCGCCATTCGCATCGGCAACCCGGTCAGCTACGAACGGGCCATCCGTGCCCTGCGCTGGACCAACGGCGTGGTCACTTCGGTCAACGATCAGGAGATTATGGATGCCAAAGCGGTGGTCGATAGCGCCGGAATCGGCTGCGAACCGGCTTCGGCGGCGGCGGTGGCCGGCACGCGGCGGTTGGTGGCCGAAGGCATCATCAAAGCGGACGACTCAATCGTGGGCATCCTGACCGGCAACGTTCTCAAAGATCCGACCAATACGGTCGAGTACCACACCGGCGGCTGGCCCCAGGCTCAATTTGCCAACGCCCCGGTTGAAGTCGAGGCCACGCTCGACGCGGTTCGAGCCGTGATCGAAAAACGGCTCTGATCTCGTAAAGCGTGAAACGTCAGGCGTAAAACGTAATTCGTGATTTTTCCGTTTTACGTTTCATGTGATACCACCCTGTATGACACCCAAAATTGACTCGTAGTTCGTCGTGACAGCTTTAGCCGTTTCGGACGACTCAAGTCGTTACGACGAACTCAAGATATTTTCTGAAAAACTACAATTATTGATTTGATTACGTTAAGGAGATAACGACGATGACGAAATTAAAAGTTGGTGTGTTGGGCGCAACGGGCGCAGTTGGGCAGCGATTCGCGCAACTGCTGACCGACCATCCCTATTTCGACCTAACCGTGTTGGCCGCCTCGGAACGCTCTGCCGGGAAAACCTATCGAGAGGCCACCAATTGGATTTTGACCGCGCCAATGCCGGCCCATCTGGCCGACATGACGATTGAGGAGATGTCAACCGACCTGGAGTGTGACCTGGTCTTTTCCGCCTTGCCCACCGCTTCGGCCCGCGAGTGGGAGAGCCAGTTTGCGGCCGCCGGGTATGGCGTTTTCAGCAATGCCGGCGCGCACCGGATGGACAGCGACGTGCCGCTACTCATCCCCGAAGTAAACCCGGATCATCTGGGTTTACTGGAAACACAGAAAGCGAACCGGGATTGGCCCGGCTTTATCGTGACCAACCCAAACTGCACCTCGATGCCGATGACGATGGCCCTGGCTCCTCTGCACGTTCAGTTTGGCGTCGAGGCAGTTATCGCCACCTCGATGCAGGCCGTCTCCGGGGCGGGCTATCCGGGCGTACCTAGCCTGGACATCATCGACAACCTTCTGCCCTTCGTGGCCGAGAGCGAGGAAGTCAAGATGAATGATGAGCCGAATAAGATGCTGGGAGCGTTGGCCGGGGAGCAGGTGGCCGAAGCCGGCATCGCCATCAGCGCCCATTGCAACCGGGTTCCGGTCAGTGATGGGCACGTCGTCACCGTGTCGGCCCGTTTCAAGGAGCAGCCTTCGCTGGGCGATATTCTGCAAGCCTGGCAGACGTGGGAGCCGCTGCCGCAGCAGTTGGGGCTGCCCTCTGCCCCCCAACCGGCCCTCGTGGTCCGCGAGGAGCCGAATCGGCCCCAACCCCGGCTGGACCGGGATGCCGGCGGGGGGATGGCCACCACCCTCGGACGGCTGCGGGCCTGCAACGTGCTGGATGTTCGCTTTGTGGCCCTGGCGCATAACACCGTCCGGGGCGCGGCGGGCGGTTCCGTGTTGAACGCGGAGTTGATGGTTGCTCAGGGGTTGCTAGAAGGGCTTGTGGCTGAAAAGGTGAAGGGTTAAGCAAAAATTCCTAAAACAGGAAGATTGTGAATGAGCCTTACGATCACCCCACACTGTGCCACTTCCGCACGACGGCCAGCGCCTCCGGGGTGCCGATTTTCTCCAGAGCTTTGACCGCCGTCCAGCGGACGACCCAATCATCATCCCGGAGGGCGTCGATGAGGGCGGAGACGGAACCGGGGTTCCCGATGTCACCGAGGGTCTGGACGGCCACCGTCCGCACCTGTTTGTCGGGGTCGTGCAGGGCGTCGATGAGACCGATCAGGGCCGAAACGCCGATTTTGCCGAGGGACTGCCCGGCGATTTCGCGCAGGACCGGGTCGCTGCTGCGGAGGGCCTCGAGCAGGGCCGGCACGGCGGCGGCATTCCCCACCTCGCCGAGGGCGCCGGCGGCCACCCAGCGCACGCTCCAATCTTCATCCCGAAGGGCTTCGATTAAACCCGGCACGGCGGCCTTCTCCGCCCGCTCCCGCAGGGCCTCCAGCGAGGCGATACGCACGTACCGTTCCCGGCTTTTCAGGGCAGCGATCAGGTCATCGAAGTTGTCATCTTTGCTGGGGGTATCGGTCATGGTAGCGTTGCTCCATCCATCACCTGTCGCCAGGCGGCCAGCCCCCGCTCCAGGTCGGCGATCAAATCTTCCGGCTCCTCCAGGCCGATGGAGGTGCGGAAGATGTCGTCATCCAACCCCCGTCTGGCCCGAAGGTCGGGCCGGCTGCGGTAGGTCTTGGTCAGGGGCAGCATCAGGCTTTCGTAGCCGCCCCAACTGACGCCGATCAGGAAGAGGTCGAGGGTATCGACGAAGGCACGGCGGGCAGCCTCGGTTCCGGGCTGGAGGCGGAAGCTGAACAGGCTGCTGTAGCCGGTGAACTGTTGGCGAGCCAGGTCGTGGCCGGGAAAATCGGGCAGGCCGGGATGGAGAACCTGACCCACTTCGGGCCGGTTTTGCAGCCAGCGGGCGATGATCAGGGCCGATTGTTGGTGGCGGGCCAGGCGTAGGGGCAAAGTTCGCAGACCACGCAGGGCCAGATAGGCATCATCCGGGGCCAGAGTCGCGCCGAGCAGAACGGCCACCGGCTTGATGCGGTCGTACAACTCGGTGGAACAGGCCAGCAGGCCGAGGGTCAGGTCGGAGTGACCGGCGATATATTTGGTACCGGAGTGAACCACGATGTCGAAGCCCATCGTCAGCGGCTTTTGGTAGAGGGGCGTGGCCCAGGAGTTATCGACGATGGTGAGGATGTCCCGCTCATGGGCCAGGCGGGCGATAGCCGGTAAATCGAGAATGTCAAAGGTCAGGCTGCCGGGGGACTCGGCGTAGATGAGGCGGGTGTTGTCCCGGAAACGATGGCTCAAATCCCCCGACTCGGCGGGCGGGAAATATTCGACCGCGACGCCCATGCGGGTCAGCACATCATCACAGAATTGGCGGGTGGGGCCGTAGATGCAGTCGGCTATCAACAGATGATCCCCCTGGCTGAGAAAGGTGAGGAGGGGGGCGGTGATGGCGGCCATACCGGAGGAGAAGGCGATGGCTAAGTCGGCCTGCTCCAAATCCGCAATCTTCCGCTCCAACGCACGGACGGTGGGGTTGAAGTGGCGGTGGTAAAAGGGACGATGCTCCATATCGGCGTAGACATCGAGAAACTCTTGATAGGTGTCGTAGCCATAGAGCGAGGCGTGAACGACGGGCGGGTTGACGGCGTTAAAATATTGCGCTGGGGTGTCTCCTTTGTGAAGGATTTGGGTGGTTTCTTTCATTGTAAGTGTGCCTCCTTGGTCAATCGGATTTTTGTTAGTTTACTCAAGTTACGATCCATTGATGAAAAATCACCCTTCGATACGCTATCGCTACTCAAGATGATTTTTCATCGTAGCTGCCCACGTATTGCGGGCTGCGAAAAGTACAGGTAGCAACTTAGGTAGCTCTACAAATCGTCGTGGTTAGCGCAAAGCCAGTCCGTGACTGGCGTTTCCGACCCAGAATCGCCAAGTCACGGACTTGGCTAGAGCTAAAAAAGCGGCTTTTTGACTGGTCCACGGTTATATGCAGAACTACCGCAACTTAAGGTAGTTTGAAAAAAAGGGCGGCCTTTGCTAAAATGTTCCTGCGTCGCACAGAAGCCGGCGTAAGGGTGGAGGTTATGGACAACTATGGGGCCACTGTTTGGCCCGTTTTACCGGCCGTTCGGCATTGGTCCGGCACAACCAGAGGGTTCATCGCTCTCTTTATTGTGACCATCTTTCTGGCCTGGCTGCCCGCCGGAGCCGTCGCCCAAGAAACCTCGATTACAGCCTCGGTCGATAAGAGTGACGTCTCCACGGATGAGTTGGTGGTGCTGACCATCCAAGTCATCGACGCCTCACCCCGGCAGCCCCGCCCGCTTCTGCCCCACATCGATGGCCTGGCGGTGATCGATCTCGACCTGACCACCAGCGTGACCAATGAAAACGGCACGCTCTATACTGAGGTTCTCTTCACCTACCGGCTGCAACCCCGCCGCACCGGGCGGTTGACCATCCCCCCCATTCCCATCGAGTTCAACGACAAGGTGTTGGAGACGAAGCCGATCTCCTTGAACGTAACCCAGGGCAAAGCGCCGCTGCCCTCCTCCGGGAACGAGGTCAACCCGGACGACATCACCCCGCCGCCGGACTTGAAGGAGCAGGATTTTTTCATCGAGTCGCTGGTCGATATTCAGCAGCCCTATGTTCACCAACAAATTATCCACACCTTTCGTTTTTATCAGGCCATTCAGCTTTACAAAGAGCCGAATTATGATGAACCGCTCTTCACCGGCTTCGAGACGGCCGGTTTGCCGGTACGCCAATATAATCTGGAGATCGGCGGGCGGACGTACCTCATCAATGAAATTCGGACGATGCTCTTCCCCAAAAAGGTGGGGACGGTGACCATTCGCCCGGCCCGGCTGGTGCTGCTCGGCAATTTTTATGAAGACCCGGTCGAGATGTACAGCGAGGCCGTGACAGTCGAGGTCAGGGCGCTGCCGGATGATGCGCCCGCCGGGTTTAACGGCGCGGTCGGGCAGTATGATCTCAAAGCCTGGTTCCGCCCTACCGTGGCCGTGGTCAACCAGCCCTCGACCTTTTACGTCGCCATCAGCGGGGCCGGGAATATGAATCTGCTGCCGGAGCCGAGCTGGCCCCAGACCGATTGGTGGCGGGCTTACGATACGCTGACCAGCGTGACGACCGACATCACCGAGGATAAGTTGATGACCGGAACCCGCGTTTTCGAGCGGCTGGTCGTGCCCGGCCAGACCGGTGAACAGACCATCCCTCCGGCCCAGTTTGTCTACTTCGACCCGCTGGCGGGTGAGTACCGGACCATCTCCAGCGAGCCTCTGACCGTCGAGGTCATCCCCGCTCCCACGCCCGACCCGACCGACCCCACGCCGACGGTCACGGTGACGCCCGCGCCGACCCACACCCCGGTTCCCATCGCCGATGCCGGTCAGCCGGCCGCCTTCGAGCCTGAACCGGCGGTTGAGGTTAACCCACCCGGAGTCGATTCACAAAATCTCCTGGCCGGATTGGTCCAACTGCCGCTGGCGACGCTGATGTTTTTGAGCATGTGCGGTCTGCTGCCCCTGGCCGCCGCAGCCGGCGCGGGCGGGCTGTGGCTGTGGCAACGACGGCAGGGCCAAAATCAATTCCCTGTTCGCCCATCACCACCCCCGGCTGAACCGGCGGATAAACCGCAACCAACAACCACCACATCCACCATTCACCCGGCTCTGGCCGCTGCGATGAAAGAGAGCGACGATAATTATAAAACGGTGCAAATGGCCCTCAACAGCTACCTGAGCGAAACGTTGCAGCGCCCGGTCAATGGCCTGACCCAGGCCGAGTTGGGGCGCTATTTAGAACAGCACGGCCTCGATGAGAGCCTCATTCAGGCCATTCAATCCTGCCTGACCCGCTGCGAAATGGAGCGGTACGGCCCGGCGACTAACGACTCTGGCTGGTCGCTGATGACGACCGCCGATGAGTTGTTGGTCAAGCTGGATGGGGCGCTGAAAAAGCGCGATGTTCCCCCGAAGAGCGCCAAAAAAGAGATCGCAGATTAGCGGGGTTTAGGGGATTGGGAGATTTTTTTAATTTATTCTTTAAACGCCTCCTTGTTCAATCGGTTGCCGTGGAACGCTCCGCCTCGGCCTTGACCGGCTGCCCGCTGAGGGCGGCTTGGGAAATGTTGAGATAGCGCCGGAAGAGACCAAACGGATTGGCCGGGGGATGGAGGCGGCCCATCATCGCACGGTCCGAGACTCGGCGCGGGGAGCGACGCCGTTTGGCCAACAACGTCGGCAGTTGGCGAAGGGCCTCGACACGGCCCGCCAGGAAATTGCGCCCCCGTCCCGACAGCAGAGCATAGCCCAAAGCCATCAACTCGTAGAGCAAAATGAGGAAGCCGTACCAGAACAGGTGGGGGGTGGGATAACTTTTGCCGATCATCCACACCTTGTTCCGCCCCAGGAGGCGGGTCTTGAAAGGCGACCCCTCTTTGATTGTAGCCGAGTGGGCGTGATAGACAACGGCCCCCGGCACGTAGATACAGCGCCAACCGGCCCACTGCCCCCGCCAGGCCACATCAGCATCTTCGAGATAAACGAAAAAATCCTCATCAAATAGGCCGATGTCGAGCAGCATCGACCGCCGATAGAGCGCCGCGCCGCCACAGGCCCCAAAGACCGGCATCACTTCGGTTTCATCCCCTCGATTGGTATCGCCACTTTCCAACCCCCAGGCGATGCCGGCCTTATCAATGACAATCCCGGCCGACTCGATCATATCCCGCCGGTCGGTCAACAACATTTTGGTGGCACACATCCCGATGTTGGGATCGCTCTGCATCGCCCGCACCAACTGCCCCAGGCAGGTTGGCTCCACCTCGGTGTCGTTGTTGAGCATCATCACAAACTCCGCCCGCGTGGCCAGAATGCCCTGGTTGTTGGCCTTGCACAAGCCCACGTTGGCCCCATTCTCGATGAGACGGACCTGGGGAAAGTGGGTACGAACGAACTCCACCGAATCGTCGGTCGAGGCGTTGTCCACGACGTACACCTCAAAATCTTGAAATTCCTGGGCGAAGAGCGTTGGCAGACAGGCTGCCAGGTGATGCCGCCCGTTCCAGTTGGGAATCACAATGGCGACTAACGGCGGGGCTGGCCTGGTTGTTTCGTATAAAGGGATAGAGTTCGGCATTGAGACCTTCAACGTAAAACGTAATTCGTAAAACGTAAAAATGTGGTTTATTGAATAT
>CAZWZZ010000209.1:0-8718 GCA_964638395.1 uncultured Caldilineaceae bacterium | reverse complement strand
TGCGTTGCTTGAGGATTGGGCGCTAACTCGAAGTTAGGTTATAATCAGTACATTATCGAATTACGCAGAGCATCGCCATTCGGCTGTCTGCCATCGTTTTATCCTCTCAGCCGGTCACTTCATCCACCAAAGATTGTCCGCCGGCGGTTTATAATGCAACGTATTTAACATTGAAGGAAGCAAACCTATGTCAATCAAACTACTCAAGCAGGGCCTTAACGGCCACACACCGCTGGACCGGATGTGGCGGGAACCACCCCTCAGAGACAGCTACGATGTGGTCATCATCGGCGGTGGCATTCACGGGCTGGCCACGGCCTACTATCTGGCCAAACATCACAACCTGACCGATGTGGCCGTCCTGGATAAACGGTACATCGGCGGCGGGGGCAGCGGGCGGAACACGACCATCATCCGCTCCAACTACCTGACACCCGAAGGCATTCTCTTCTATGATGAGAGCGTCAAGCTGTATGAGGATTTGTCCGAAGACCTCGACTTCAACCTGATGTTCTCCCAGCGGGGGCATCTGACCCTGGCCCACACCGACGCCTCGCTGCGGACGATGCGTTGGCGGGCCGAGGTGAACCAGATTCAGGGGGTCAACAGCCGGGTGATTTACCCGGATGAGATCAAAGAATTAGTGCCCTTCATAGACATCAGCGACCATCCCCGCTTCCCGATTATGGGGGCGCTTTATCACCCGCCGGGGGGCGTTATTCGCCACGATGCAGTCGTCTGGGGGTATGCACGGGGCGCGGACCAACGGGGCGTGGACATCCACCAGATGACCGAAGTGACCGGCATCGAGGTCGAAAAGAACAAGGTCGTGGCCGTGCAGACCAACCGGGGCCGGATCGAAACCGGCACGGTGCTGAACGCCACGGCCGGCTGGTGTTCGCTGATCTCGGAGATGGCCGGGGTCAAACTGCCGGTGGAGACCCGCCCGCTACAAGCCTGCGTTACCGAACCGTTGAAGCCCTTCCTGGATACGGTCGTCGTCTCCGGCACGCTCCACTTCTACCTCAGCCAGAGCGACCGGGGCGAGTTGGTGATGGGGGCCTCGGTCGATCCCTTCACCTCCTACTCGATGGACTCGACCCTCGGTTTTGTCGAGGGGCTGTCGGCCCACGTTCTGGAACTGTTCCCCTCGCTGTCGAAGGTCAAGCTGCTGCGGCAATGGGCCGGGTTGTGTGATATGACCCCGGATTACAGCCCAATTATGGGCTTCACCCCGGTCGAGGGCTTCCTGGTCGATGTCGGCTGGGGAACCTACGGTTTCAAAACCGGGCCGGTCTCCGGCAAACGCATGGCCGAGTTGATCGCCACCAAGCGCACTCCCAACCTGATCGCTCCCTTCGCCTACGACCGTTTCTTCAAAGGGGAATTGGTCGGCGAGAAGGGCGCGGCGTCGGTCGGTCATTAGTCCGTTGTCCTTTGTTCTTTGTCTGTTGCCGGGATGGTAAAGCCCCGGTGTATCGACAACTGACCACGAACAACAGACAACGGACAACGGACCACAGACAACTGCCGGATGAATGACAGTTGCCAATCAAAAGGAGACTATCAATGATTCTACTAACCTGTCCCAACTGCGGCGAAGATCGGAACATCGCCGAATTTCGCTTTGGCGGGGAATATAAAGTGCGTCCGAAAAACCCGGAGGCACCGGCGACGGATGAAGCCTGGGTGGATTACCTCTATTTAAAGGAAAACAAGCTGGGCGTGCAGCAGGAGTGGTGGTATCATCGGGCCGGTTGCGGCGTCTGGTTTATCGCCGAGCGGCATACCAAAAGCCATGTTGTGGAGAAAACGTATCTATGGGAGCCAGCCAAATGAGTGATAAAATCAAACCGGGGATCAGTCAGGAAAAGTTAGCCCCGCCGCTTGCCGGGCGCTTGCCGGGACACGCCTCCCACAAGGTCGATTATAGCCAGCCTGTTGAGTTTGAATTTAACGGGAAGCGGTATCCGGCCTTCCGGGGGGACACCATCGCCAGCGCCTTGTGGGCAGCCGGCGTGCGTGTTCTGGGCCGCTCCTTCAAGTATCACCGTCCGCGAGGGGCTTTTGCCCTGACCGGCGGCGATAGTAACACCATCGTCCGGGTCGGGGATGAGCCGAACGCCAGAGCCGGCACAACGCCGGTCGAGCCGGATATGGCAGTCAAATCCCAAAACGCCTGGCCCTCGCTGGAGGCCGATTTGCTGTCGTTGACCGACCTCGGTTCCCGCTTTATGCCGGTCGGCTTCTATTATAAAACCTTCATCCGGCCCAAGGCGCTGTGGCCGATGTATGAGAAAGTTCTGCGGAACGCGGCCGGTTTGGGCAGGGTCACGACCGATATTCCCGATGCCTATTTTGATAAAAAGTATGACTTCGCCGATGTGTTGGTCGTCGGCGGCGGCCCGGCGGGGATGAGCGCCGCGTTGAGCGCCGCCGAGGCCGGAGCGCGGGTCATGCTGCTGGATGAAACCCCCTATCTCGGCGGTCATCTGCTCTACGAGCGGCAGACCGTCCAAACGCGGGAGAATGGGGAGATGGCCGCCTATGAGTTGGCCGCGCAGTTGGCCGACCGGGTGCAGGCTCAGGCCAATATCCGGGTTGAACTGAACACGACGGCCTTTGGCATTTACGATCATCTGTGGGTTGGGGCGGTAAAGGAGAGATTGGGAGACTGGGAGATTGGGGGATTGGGAGACGGAGCGGCTGGACAGACTGAGCGTCACGCAATGCAAAATTTTGCCGGACGGTTGCTGAAACTTCGGGCCAAAACGTTGGTCATTGCCAATGGCGCTTTTGAACAGCCGCTCCTCTTTGAAAATAACGATCTGCCCGGCGTGATGCTCGGCTCGGCGGCGCAGCGGTTGATGCACCTGTACGGGGTCAAGCCGGGGCAGCGAGCCGTGGTGCTATCGGCTAACCGGGATGGGCTACAGGTGGCCCTCGATTTGCACCACGCCGGGGTCGAGGTGGCCACGGTCGTCGATCTCCGGGCCGCGCCGGATGCCGATGTGTCGATCAAACTGGCCGAGGCCGGTATTCCGCTCCGCGCCGATTGCATCATCACCAAAGCGCGGGGCGAGGGCAGCCTGAACAGCGTCATCCTGCAACAGGCGGAGGTCGGGCCGGGGTTGGGCACCGTCAAACTGGTGCCGGACACAAAAGAGGTGGTTCTGTGTGATTTGCTGGTGACCTCGGTCGGCTGGACGCCGGCCGTGGGCTTACTCTACCAGGCCCAGGCCAAGTTGGGCTACGATGAACAGCGGGCCGAATTTTTGCCGAGCGACCTGCCGCCCAACGTGTACGCCGCCGGGCGGGTCAACGGCACCCATACCGTCTTGGCCGAACTGTTTGAGGGGGAACTGGCCGGCCGGAACGCAGCGGCCAAAGCCGGGTTTGGCCAACCGGCAAGCGATAAGTTGGCCAAACAGGTGGCGTCGCTCAAAAATGATGAGCCGGGCCGCACCTCCGATTTAATTTATGTTCCCGGCGGCAAAAAGAGCTTCATTAGTTTCGACGAGGATGTGTCGATCAAAGATTTGCGGGACGCCGTGGCCGAGGGGTACAACAGTATGGAGTTGCTCAAGCGGTACAGCACCTTGAGCATGGGGCCGAGTCAGGGCAAATATGAGAGCATGAACACGATGGCCCTCTGCGCCGAGGCCAACGGTTGGAGTATCCCGGATACGGGCACAACCACCAGCCGTCCCCCCTTTAGCCCGGTTCCGCTGGGCGTGCTGGCCGGGCGGGTGATGGAGCCGGTCAAATACACGCCCATGCACGACTGGCACGTGGCCAACGGGGCCAAGATGATGAACGCCGGGCTGTGGAAACGGCCCGAACATTACGGCAACCCCACCGCCGAGGTCATCGGCACGCGGGGCGCGTTGGGTTTGATCGACGTCAGCACGCTGGGCAAGTTGCAAATCAAGGGGCCGGACGTGCGTCCGCTGCTGCAAAGGCTCTACACCAATAAATGGATGCAGTTGCCGCCGGGCCGCGCCCGCTATGGGGTGATGTGTAACGAAGAGGGCATCGTCACCGATGATGGCGTGGCCGCCTGTCTGGATGAGGAAAATTGGTACGTGACGGCCACGACCGGCGGCATCAACGCTCTGTATGAGTTGATCGAGTGGTATCTGCAATCCGGCTGGAGCTACAAGGTGCATATCACCAACCTGACCGACACTTACGCGGCGATGAACTTCACCGGGCCGCGAGCGCGGGAGGCGCTCCAACCGCTGACCGACATCGACCTGAGCAACGAGGCGTTTCCTTATATGGGCGCTCGGCGGGGTATGGTGGCCGGGGTGCCGGCCATTATCCTCCGCATCGGTTTTACCGGCGAGTTGGGCTATGAAATTCACGTTCCGGCGGGGTACGGCCTCTACCTGTGGGAGACGCTGCTCGACGCGGGCCAGGCCCACGGGGTGATGCCCTTCGGCGTCGAGGCCCAGCGGATTATGCGCCTGGAGAAGGGGCATTTCATCGTCGGCCAGGATACCGACGGCCTGACCGACCCGCTGATGGCCGATTTGGAGTGGGCGGTCAAGATGGACAAAGAGGACTTTTTGGGTAAACCGTCGTTGGTGCGGATTCAGAAGAAAGGCGTCACCCAAAAGCTGGTCGGCTACGAGATGATCGAGCCGAATGTCGTCCCGGAGGAGGCCAACCAGATCGTCGTACCTAATCCTGAGTGGCCCATCGGCCTGGAAATCATTGGCCGGGTGACCAGTTCCCGCTACAGCCCGACCCTGCGGCGGTCGATTGGCCTCTGCTGGCTACCGGTTGAGCAGAGCGACCCCGGCACGGAGTTCACTGTCCGTATTCAGGGCGAGTTGCATCAGGGGCGGGTGGCGACGTTGCCGTTTTATGATCCGGCGGGGGAGAAGTTAAAGAGTTGAAACAGTAGAATGAAGCATCATGAATAAACCGAGGAATGAGGTTGTATCGAAGGGTGCTGCGCTCTACTTAAAATCAAGTGATTGGCTCGTGTAATTTTTCAACGAGCCATAAATTGACTAAAGTTTCGAGCGAAATACCGCGCCGGTGAGCCTGGGTTTCGATCTGTTCATAAACTTTGGGATCAAGCGTAACCCGTCGTCGACGTATTGCCCTGACTTCAAACTCAACATCATGCGTTTGATCCCAATGGTCGGCGAGGCTATGGGAGTCCCAGTAGTCGCCAATCTCTTCCGGAGTTTTTGCTTTGGATATACTGGTCAATTGTTCGGTTTCTTTATTTTCGCTCATACAATCTTCGTTCCTTTTTATTCATATCTCTAGCACTTAAAATAAGGGCCAGGTTACCAGGCTTGCGAATGAAAAAAACAATCAAATATCGACCGGCATCTGTTTGCCCACTCGCTGAGTAGACATCTTCTCCAGACCGATATCCAGACTCTACAAAGCGAAAACGTGGTTTGTTGAAAAACACATCTTCTGCTTCTTCAGGGTCAACTTGATGTTTGACGACTAATTTTTCGACAATGTCTGGTAGCCAAATAAAATCATCTATGTACATATCAGTCGAATTATACTCGATTTGAAAAGATAGGTAAAATACTTTAGCTTTTTAGAGGGAACCAATTAAGGAGAGACAATGACCGAATATAGCCCAAAATTCCGCAGCCCCATCCCCCCCCCAACCGCCACGGCAGAAGGGGCGCTTCGCGTGAGCGACCTATCCGGCGTGCCGGTGATACTCATTCAAGGCGAGGCCGGGGCGGCCCTGACCGAACAATTTACGGCGATCCCGTCGAAACCGGGCCAGGTCGTCGATGCCGGCGAGGGCTGTCTGGCCCGGCTGACACCGCAGGAACTCTATCTGTTTGGTAAATCCACCGAGGCCAGGCTGCCCTCGGTGGCTGAGGTGGAGGCCGCTTTTGGCGAGGCTTTCGCCCACGCCACCGACCTGACCCACGGCCAGGCGGTGGTCAAGCTGAGCGGGGCGGACGCGGCCCAGGTCTTGAGCAAAATCTGCGGCCTCGATTTTCACGAGACGGTTTTCCCCAGTGGCCAGGTCAAACAGACCAGCGCCGCCAAAATCAAAACGTTGATCGTCCGCTGGGATGAGGCCGGGCAGCCGACCTATTATCTGCACGTCAGCCGACCCTTTGGGCAATATTTTTGGGAGATCGTGTGGGACGCGGGGCAGGAGTTTGGGATAAGTGTGGGAGATTAGAGATTGGGAGATTGGGTCTCATCTCCCAATCTCTGCATCTCCAAATCTCCGATCTACGCTCCAAGCCGGTTTATAACCGGCGTCGGAGGTTAGTGCGAAGCCTCCCTGTGGGACAAACCTTCTTTGAGAGCATAGAGAGCTTAAAATTTGGATGTACTGAATTAGGAGGAGAATGATGGGTTCACCTTTTCCCGGTATGGATCCCTACATTGAGGCTAGAGAACTTTGGTCGGATTTTCACAATAGTTTGGCCTATGAGGCCAGAACGATGCTGAATCAAGCAATTCAACCGAACTACTTTGCTCGCTTAACGCCTTACGTCACCTATGAAGTTATCGAAATCGGAGAAGCACGGGGCATTTATCCAGACCTGAGCGTGTGGAAATCTCAACCGCCCTCGCCTGAGTCGTCGCTGGCTACAACGGCTATCACCCCTGCCCCGGTGAAAAGCGCCGTGCTTCTCGAAATGCCATTGCGAACCCATCGAGTAGAAATCCAGGCAACGGCCACGCAAGAATTAGTCACCATTATCGAGATTTTGTCGCCCGTCAATAAACGTTCCGGGCATGACGCTTATCGGGATTATCGGCGTAAACGCCGCGATATTCTGCGTTCAGCGGTACATTTACTGGAGATAGACTTGTTGCGTGGCGGGGAGCGACCCCCTTTGGAACGCCCTGTGCCGGTTGCGCCTTATTATGTGGTCTTGAGCCGAGCCGACCACCGTCCTACCGTAGAGGTCTGGCCCATTCAATTGGCTGACACTCTCCCCGTTTTGCCTGTGCCGTTATTGGAACCTGACCCGGATGCGCCCCTGGATTTGGGTCAATTGGTGACGAACGTCTATGAGCGAGGCGCGTATGCCAGCCAGATCGATTATCGTCAACCACCGCCTCCGCCTGAGCTATCAGAGGTTGACGCTGCCTGGTTGGATGAGATATTACGCCAGGAAAAGGGCCGTTGAACCACGGACTCTGGGCGGGACTTACGCAGTTGGCTCGGAGGCGGTTTGCAACCGCCGTATTCGAGGGTTACAAATCCTCTCGGAGCGTCAACTGCGTAACTCATAAGATAAAATTATTTTTAAGAGTGAGATGAATTTTAAGGAGCGTGAAACATGGCAAACCCAGATGTCATTATCATTGGAGCCGGGATCATCGGCTGTACGACTGCGTTTGAATTGGCCAAGCGGGGGTACAAAACGTTGAACATCGACAAAAATGATACGGCCGGGGCCGGTTCGACGGTCAACTCCTGCGCTATCGTCCGGGCGCACTATTCGACGTATGATGGTGTGGCTCTGGCCTACGAGGGCTTCAAGTATTGGCACGATTATGAGAATTGGCTGGGCGTGACGGATGAGCGGGGGATGGCCAAATATATGAATTGCGGCACGATTCTGCTCAAGACCGAGGGGCACAGTTGGCAGCGGGTGTTGGAGCTTTACAAAGAAATCGGCGTCGAGCATGAGGATTGGGATGCCGAGACGCTGAAAAAGCGGATGCCGATTTTCTCGACCAAAGCCTACTGGCCGCCCCGCCGCCCGGAAGAGGGGGATGTCTTCTGGGAGGAAAGCGGCGAATTGCCGGGGGCGATTTACACCCCCGGTTCGGGCTACGTCAATGATCCCCAACTGGCCACCCACAACGCCATGCGGGCGGCTGAGAGCCAGGGGGGCGAGTTCCTCTTTCAAAAAGAGGTCGTGGCAATCCGGCAGGCGGGGGACAAAGTGTTGGGCGTCACCCTCGATGATGGCCAAACCATCGACGCGCCGGTGGTGGTCAACGTGGCCGGGCCGCACTCTTTTATCATCAACCGCCTGGCCGGGGTGGAGAAGCGTATGAATATTAAGACCAGGGCGTTGCGGCACGAGGTGCATCACGTCCCGGCGCCGGCCGGCTTCGATTATAATAAGGATGGCGTCCACGCTTCGGATGGAGATAACGCCATCTACTTCCGCCCGGAGACCGGCAACGCTATCCTGGTCGGCAGCGAAGACCCGGCGTGTGATCCCAAAGAGTGGATCGACAACCCGGACGAGTTCAACCGCAGCCTGACCGACGCCCAGTGGCGAGCGCAGGTCTACCGCCTGGCCAAGCGTATCCCCGATTTGCCCATCCCCAACCAACCCCGGGGCCTCGTCGATCTGTACGACGTGTCCGACGATTGGCTGCCGATCTACGATAAGTCTGACCTGGGTGGGTTTTATATGGCCATCGGCACCAGCGGCCACGAGTTCAAAAACGCGCCGCCGGTCGGCTATATGATGTCGGAATTGATCGACCGCGTGGAAAACGGCCAGGATCACGATACCGACCCGGTTAAGTATAACGCCGTCTACACCGGTTTGGAACTGAACATCGGCTTCTACTCCAGAAATCGGGAGATCAATCCGGAGAGCAGTTTCTCGGTGAATGGCTAACCTTATAGCTCAACAGGATTTCGTGGGGTTGACAACGTAAAACGTAAATCTTTTTAAGAGTTACGCAGTTCGCATCCCGAGTAGCCTTGAAAAGGCGTATCGAGGGGTGCAG
>CAZWZZ010000208.1:0-8781 GCA_964638395.1 uncultured Caldilineaceae bacterium | reverse complement strand
GACAACTTCAACAACAACATCGGGTTGCGGTTGGTGGTCGCGCCCCCTGACTTTCCTTCTTGCCGGTAAAGCGGTGGCTTTACGGAGCGCCGCCGGGCGAGAAAGACAGCGCGGCCCATTCCCGGTCGCGTGTTGATCAAGATCAACCCGGCCATATAGTAAACTTGTCCCGACCTTTGTGGTAGCCTCCGCAGGCGACGCTCAGGTCGGGGCTTTTTTTGTCGCGCAAATCAGCCATTGGCGCGGACAATTTAGCAAATTGTGTAAGGGTCAAGACTATGTTGCAGCCAATATATAACAACGAATTTCAGGGATTAACCGAATCTACCTTCAGAGCCACATAAAATTCGGTCAATCCTATTGATTCGTTGTTATATTCAAACGTTGCCATTGCAACATGTATCTGACGAGTACACAATTTAGCAAATTGTTCTACATCGGCTACGGAGTCTTCACAATTATGGGCAGATATAACCTCGCGCCGCCCACGAAGGTTGTGACCGAACTATCCCCCACAACCCGGACGCCGGCTGTCGCGCCGATGCTGCCGTCGGCCTGGGCAGCGTAATCGGCGTTGGTGATAAGGGTCTCGGTGTCGGTGATAACGGCGAAACTGACCTGGGTCGCTTCGCCAGGGGGCAGGCCGTCCACCGTCCAACTGACGACCTGGCCATCAAAGGCGCCGCCGCTCAAATAGGTGGTGCCATCGGGCAGCGTATTGGTGATGACGAGGTTGGTCGCCGGGAGGATGCCGTTGTTGGCAACGGTCAGGGTGTAGGTGATGGGCTGGCCCACATCAACGCTGTTTGGTCCGCTCAACGTCAGAGCGAGGCCCTGCTCCCGCAGCAGAAAGAGACCGCCCTCGATGTCGCTGATCAGAATGGTGCCGCTGGGCAGGTAGGGGTAGACGCCCCAGGCCCCGCTGAAGTTGGGGCTGTCGCTGCCGGGGAAGGTGTCGAAAAAGGTGATGGCGTGGGGATTGTTCGGATCGGCGATATCGAGGATGGTCAAGCCCCGGCCCACCAACTGGACATCTTGCATCGGATGAAGGTTCCCGTGGCTCAAGCCGATAGTATTAATCAAGCCGATAAGCCTGACTTAATCGTTGACGGCGTTATCGGCTATAGCTTGAAGGGTGCGCCGCGAGACAGGGCGGGCGACCTTATTCGCTGGGCGAATCGTCAGGAGGCCCCCGTTCTGGCTCTGGATGCCCCCTCCGGCGTGGATACGACGACCGGGACTGTTTTCGAGCCGGCCATGCAAGCGACAGCAACGATGACCCTGGCTCTGCCCAAAGAAGGGTTACGAGCGCCCGGCGTCGAGGCGAAAGTGGGCGAACTGTATCTGGCCGACATCAGCGTCCCGCCGGAACTGTATGCTGAACCGGCCCTGGGGCTACAGGTAGAGTCTTTGTTTGCTGAAAATGACATTGTCCGGTTACGATAAGAGCCGGAGATTAGAGATTGGGAGATTAGGGGTCGTTAGTAACTCTCCGAATAGTTAGCCTGAAACCTGAAAACGAAAGCGATGTTTCTGGGGTAGAGAGAATGCCGCTTTTTTGTACGGATTTGGTGGTCGCCTAAAAATCAATATAGAGAGAATTTGTGGTAAAATAGAGTCAGGGTTATCCAAATTTTGGCATAACGAAGGAGCTTGAAAAGTGACTGTACAAACCGTACCGGTGCAAATACCTGAACCGCTCTATCAGCGGTTGGAGCGATTAGCAAGGTTAACGAACCGTTCTTTGGAAAATGTGGTTGAACAAACTTTAACCACCAGTTTACCCCCATTGCCCGATCATTTGCCGGATGAAGCGCGGCAGGAGTTGCAGAAATTAGAGATGCTGGATGACGATGCCTTGTGGCAGGTCGCTCGTAGCGAGGTATTGCCTGAACACCAAGCCCAAATCAGCGAGCTTTTGGAGAAAAATAGCTTGGGAACCCTGGCCGAAGCAGAGCAAACTAGATTATCTGAGTTGCAACATCAAGCCGACCAACTGATGCTGAAAAAAGCTTATGCTTACGTTCTCCTGAAGTGGCGAGGGCATCGCCTACCAACCCTGGCTGAATTGAAAGCGCAAGCGTGACCGCTACCTATCTACCGGCGGCATTGCGACAACAGGTTCGGGCCGATGCCGGACGGCATTGTGGGTATTGTCTCAGTCCCGAAATGTTGATTGGCATGCCATTGGAGTTCGAACATATTGTACCCCGAGTAGCTGGTGGCTTGTCAACACGGGAAAATCTGTGGCTGGCTTGCCGACGTTGCAACCAGTTCAAAGGAGACCGAACGGCGGCGATTGATCCCCAAACCGATGAGCAGGTTCTCCTTTTCAACCCCCGCCTCCAAAACTGGTTTGAACATTTTGCCTGGCAGCCAAATGGAACACATATTGTCGGATTGACCTCCCACGGTCGAGTGACTGTTTTGGCTTTGCGCCTGAATAATGACTATATTGTTGAGTCTCGACGCTTCTGGGTGGAGGCCGGTTGGTGGCCACCAACTGACTGATGAAAAAATATCGTGAGGAGAAAATAGATGCACGCAGAAATCGTCATGATCGGCACCGAGTTACTGCTCGGTGAAATCGTCGATACCAACGCCACCCGGCTGGGCAAGATGTTGCGGGGGATCGGCCTGGATTTGTATTACAAAACCACCGTCGGAGATAACGAAGCCCGCATCGTTCAGGTTCTCAACGCGGCCCTGGAGCGGGCCGATGTGGTCATCACCTCCGGCGGGTTGGGGCCAACGGTTGATGATATGACCCGCCAGGCGGTGGCCACAGCCACGGGGCGGGCGTTGATCTACAGCGAGGAGCTGGAAGCCCAAATCGCGGCCCGTTTCCGCAGCTTTGGCCGGGAGATGGCCGAAAACAACAAACGGCAAGCCTACATCCCGGAGGGGGCGTTGCCGCTGCCCAACCCGGCCGGCACGGCCCCCTGTTTTCTGAGCGAGGATGTCGGGGGCCGGGGCTTCATCATCAGCCTGCCCGGCGTGCCCCGCGAGTTGGAGTATATGATGGAAAACAGCATCCTGCCCCTGCTGGTCGAGCGCATGGGCGGGCCGAAGGTGTTGAAAGTGCGGGTTCTGCGAACCTGCGCCGTCGGGGAGAGTGATGTGGATCGGGCCATCGGCGATTTGATGAGCAGCCGTAACCCCACGGTCGGTCTATCCGCCCACCCCGGCCAAACTGACGTGCGGATTACGGCCAAAGCTGACAGCGAAGCCGAAGCCGAGGCTCTCATCGCCCCGGTCGAGGCCGAGATACGGCAGCGGTTGGGGGTAGCTCTCTACGGCGTCGAGCAAGAGACGGTTCCAGAGGTCGTCGGCCACCTACTTGCGGAAAGGGGCCTCAAGCTAGGCGTAGTCGATACCCTGACCGGGGGGCAGTTGGGGCGGGAGTTAACCGAGGCCGGTTTTGGCGCTCTGTTGACGGCCAACCTCGACCCGGCCAGCCCGCCCGCCGCCTGGCAAGCCAGCGGGCTATCCGGCCCGCCTACACAGTCCGGCGTGGATGGCGGCCAGATAGCCACGACGCTGGCCCGGGCCGTCGCCCCCCCGGATGGCATCGGCCTGAGCCTGATCGGCCCCATCACCGAAGGCGATAGCCAACTGACCTTCATCGCCCTGCACGGCCCCGGTGATCTGCGCCTGCTCAAAAGCGGGCGCACCTATCAAAACAGGGCGTATGTCCGCCGTTGGCTGGTCACTCAGGGCTTGGATTGGCTGCGCCGGGCGATCCTCGGTCAATTGGAGTCGCCGGTCGATTGGGGTTGAGGGCGCTACCCCCGGGCCGGGTTGGTCTTGAAGTTGACTCGGGGTGGCTTGCCGATGGCGTAGACGTTGAAGCCGATTTTATACAGCTCATCCTGATCGAGAATGTTGCGTCCATCGAAGATGAAGGCCGGTTTGACCATCGAGCGGTAGATCGCGTAATAATCCAAATCGGCATACGCTGGCCATTCGGTCAGCACGGCGATGGCGTGGGCGTCTTTGGCGGCGGCGTAGGGGTCCGGCTCAAACTCGACTCGGTCGGCTAATGCCCCCAGATCGCGGCGGGCGTTCTCCAGGGCGTGCGGGTCGCTGAGGACAAGGGTGGCCCGCTCCTCCAAAAGTGACCGGCAGACGGCCAGGGCCGGGGACTCGCGGGTGTCGCCGGTGTGGGCTTTGAAGGCCGCGCCGAGGAGGGCGATGCGCTTGTTGGCCACGGTGTTGAACATCGAGGAGATCATCGTGGCCACGAAACGGCTCTGTTGGTAGTCATTCATCTTGACCACCTGCTCCCAATACTCGGCA
Organism: uncultured Caldilineaceae bacterium; assembly: GCA_964638395.1. GTDB lineage: Bacteria > Chloroflexota > Anaerolineae > 4572-78 > J111 > CAZWZZ01. Next base: position 4,482 of record CAZWZZ010000208.1, on the reverse strand, counting down.
ACTTCGTATAGCCCATTGTGTTCGCATAGATAGACCAGATTGAGAATATCTTTCCTGAAGCAGGAGCCGCCAAAGCCAACGCTCGCTTTGAGGAAGCGTGGCCCGATCCGCTGATCCAGGCCGATGGCGTGGGCCACCTCGGTTACATCGGCTTCCGTCTTCTCACACAGGGCCGAAATGGCGTTGATCGACGAGACCCGCTGGGCCAGAAACGCATTGGCCACCAGCTTCGAGAGTTCGCTCGACCACAAATTGGTGGTGATAATTCGCTCTCGGGGCACCCAGTTGGAATATATTTCAACCATAGCCTCCACCGCCTGTTGGCCGGACGGCGTTTGTCGCCCCCCGATCAAAACCCGATCCGGGTTCTCCATATCCTGGATGGCCGAGCCTTCGGCCAGAAATTCCGGGTTGGAGATGACATCGAAATGAAGCCCGTTAGAGTTGAGGATACGTTCCATCGCCGCCGCTGTCCGCACCGGGAGCGTACTTTTTTCAACCACGATTTTCGATGAGGTCGAATTTTCTAAAATCTGACGGGCGGTGGCTTCCCAATATTGCAGGTCGGCTGCTTTGCCCGCCCCCCGGCCAAACGTTTTGGTTGGGGTGTTGACGCTGACGAAGATGATGTCGGCCTCGGCGATGTTTTGGTTGATGTCGGTCGAAAAAAATAGGTTACGGCCCCGAGCCTGACGGACCACCTCATCCAAGCCCGGCTCATAAATAGGCAATTTGTCGGAATTCCAGGCAGCGATTTTTTCGGCGTTGATGTCAACCACCACCACCCGATGGTGGGGACAATTTTTGGCGATGACTGCCATCGTCGGGCCACCGACATAGCCGGCCCCAATACACAAAATATTAGCCATACTTTTACTCCTTGGTTACGAGTTGATTTCAGACCGCCCATTATAATCGACTTGCGCCAAATTTTACAAGAGTGCCGGACGTTTTTACCAAGCTCAGTCTATCCAATTTTCGCTCAAAGGGGGGGATGGGTCAAATCCCCAAGAAATTAGGTTGACAACGTCGTAAAACGTAAGACGCAAAACGTAATGATTTTGACAAAATAACCGCTTACGTTTCACGTTTTGCGTTTTACGGGGTGACGTTGCTCAATCGGGCCGGTAAAAAAGTGTCAACTTATTCTGAACCATCCCCACTGCGGCTGATCTTTAAGGTTCCGCACAAGACGCACCCCAATTCCTGAGCTACTTGTCTCCGTTCGCATCCTGGTGTATTATTGGGGCACGATTTGCCTGTGTAGATTGCCTTGTAGAAGCGTGCGAACAGCAGCACCTTTCTTTATAACAAAAATACCTCCGGTCAGTTCAGCATCCTATATTCGTCTCATCATCGTTAACCGAAATGAAAAAGGAGAAACAATTATGAAAGTCAACCCTGGAATTTTCAAAGCCTATGATATTCGTGGTATTTATCCCGATGATTTAAATGAAGATGTCGGCTATGCCATCGGTCGCGCCTTTGCCACCTTCCTGGAGGTGGATCAAGTCATCGTCGGGCGGGATATGCGTCTGTCTAGCCCGCAGATGTTCGACGCCGTAACTCGGGGCCTGATGGCTCAGGGCGCGGATGTGGTCAACATCGGCATGGTCAGCACCGACCAATATTATTACGCCTGCGCCAACATCGGCGGGGCCGGGATGATGGTCACGGCGTCCCACAATCCGGCTGAATACAGTGGCTTCAAGATGGTGCGGGATATGCCCCAGTTACTCAGTGGCGATGCCGGTATCCAGGATTTGCGGCGTATCGTCGAGAATGATGATTACGCCACCCCGACCCGGCAGGGCAAGATGGTGGATAAAGATGTCAGCGAGCCGTTTGTGGAGAAGGTTTTGAGCCTGATCGATGTCGAGGGCCTGAGACCGCTCAAAGTGATTGCCGACACCGGCAACGGCATGGTCGGCCCTAGCCTCAAGCGGGTCTACGAGCGATTGCCTTCGGTCGAGTTGGTCGGGATGTACCTCGACCCGGACGGCAGCCTGCCCAACCACGGTCTCGATCCCCTCCAGCCGGAAAACCGGGCCGAGTTGCAGGCTCGCGTGCCGGACGAAGGGGCCGACGTTGGCTTTGCCTTCGACGGCGATGGCGACCGCTTCTTCACCATCGATGACCGGGGCAATTTCGTCTCCGGCGATTTTATGACGGCCTTGATGGGCCAATATTATCTGGAAAAATATCCCGGCTCCAAGATTCTGTACGATGTCCGGGCCTCCTGGGCCGTGCCCGATCTCATCACCGAGGCCGGCGGTGAGCCTATCGTCGAGCGGGTGGGCCACGCCTTCATCAAACAGCGGATGTCCAACGAGGATGCCGTCTTCGCCGGGGAAGTGACCGGTCACTACTACTTCAAAGATTTCTACTTCGCCGACTCCGGGATCGTGCCCTCGCTGATTATTCTGGAGATGCTTTCCAAGAAGAAGGCCAGTCTATCGGAACTGTTGGTTCCGCTGGAAAACAAATATTATATTTCCGGCGAAATCAACAGCCGCATCAAGGGGGATCCCAAAGATAAGATGGAGGAGTTGGCCGAAAAATATAGCGATGCTGACATCGAATGGCTCGATGGCGTATCCGTCACCTACGACGATTGGCATTTCAACGTCCGCCCCTCCAACACCGAACCCCTGCTGCGGCTCAATCTGGAAGCCACCTCGAAAGCATTGATGGAAGAAAAGCGGGATGAGGTGTTGACCATCATCAATTCGTAATTCGTAACTATTCAGGCCAGGTCTTTTTATCAGGGGAATCTATGCTCCGTAGCTTTTTCATCAACCTATCGACCAGCAGCGTTGCTCGGAATGTCGTGACCCACTTCGGCCCGGCTCGTCAGGCGGCCCGCCGTTTCGTCGCGGGTGAAACGCTTGATGAGGCCGTGGCTGTGGTCAAAGACCTCAATGGGCGGGGCATCAAAGCCATTCTCAACGAAGTGGGGGAGAGTGTCTCCACACAGGCCGAAGCCAGCCAGGCGGCCAAAGAGTTCGATACCTTGTTGAAACGCATCGACGCTGAGGGTTTGGACTCGACCGTGTCGGTCAAACCCTCCCACATCGGGTTGGCCTTTGGCCGCGATTTTTGCTACGAAAGCATCGCCGACATCGTCCACGCTGCCCAACAGTACGGCAACACCGTCGAGATCGACACCGAGGGCAGCGCCGATTTGGAGGCCGTTCTCGACATCTACCACCGGCTGTTGGATACTTTCGACGGCGGGGTGCGGCTGGCCATCCAATCTTACCTGCGTCGCACTCCGGTCGATGTGCAGCGTATTATCGACCGGGGCGGCAGTATTCGTCTGGTCAAAGGGGCCTACGCCGAACCCCCGGAGATCGCTTATCAAGAAAGATGGGCCATCAACGAGGCGTCGATGGCGGTCATGGCCAGCTTTCTGGCCCCGGAAGCCCGCGCCAAAGGAACCTACCTGGCCCTCGGTTCCCACGACCCGGAGCTGATCGAGTGGCTCATCCGGGAAGCCGAGGCGCGGGGCATTCCCAAAGATCAATTTGAATTTCAAATGCTGCTGGGCGTGCGCCGGGATGAGCAGCAACGCCTGGCCGACCTGGGCTATCGGGTGCGGGTCTACGTGCCCTACGGCCCGGCCTGGTATCCCTACTTTATGCGTCGCCTGGCCGAACGACCGGCCAACGTCATGTTTATGGCCCGGGCAATGGTGGGGGGATAAAATAGGATGTCCGACCTCTATCTAAGCGGCAAAGTGGCCCTGGTCACCGGCTCCTCGCGGGGCATTGGCCGGGCCATTGCCCTGGAACTGGCCCGCCGGGGGGCCGACGTTATCATCCACTATTTGCGTAAAAAAAGCGCGGCAGCCGAGGTGGTGGCCGAGGTCGAGGCCCTGGGGCGGCGAGCCGTACCGCTCAAAGCTAACCTGGCCCGGCGCGAAGCCATCGACGCCCTCTTCGCCGACATCGAGGCCACGTTTGGCCGGTGTGACATCGTCGTCGGCAATGCCGCCAGCGGAACCCCCCGCGACATTCTTGAGGTGGAGGATAAACATTGGGATTGGACGATGGATGTCAACGCCCGCTCTATTTTGCAATGCGTCCAGCGGGCCGTGCCGCTCATGGAGGAGGCCGGTTGGGGGCGGGTTATCAATATCTCCAGCCCCGGCAGTGTCCGAGTCTTGCCCCATTACGGCATCATCGGCCTCTCCAAAGCCGTGGTCGAGGCCATGACCCGCTATCTGGCCGTCGATCTGGCTCCCAAAGGGATCATCGTCAACGCTGTTTCGCCGGGGTTGGTCAAGACCGACGCGGTCACCGCCTTCCCGGTCGATTTGCAGGCCACCTTCGAGGAGGCTACCCGGCGTACCCCGACCGGTCGTCTGGTCAGCCCGGAGGATGTGGCCCGCGTCGTGGCTTTTCTCTGCTCCGAGTCGGCGACTATGCTCGTCGGCCAGACGATTCTGGTCGATGGCGGGTATAGTTTGTTGGCTTGAGG
>CAZWZZ010000207.1:7129-8829 GCA_964638395.1 uncultured Caldilineaceae bacterium | reverse complement strand
CCCGGCATCGGTGTGCGGGGCGACAAGCGCCTATCCCACATATAATCGGGCAGACAGGACCCCTGGAAAATGTGGCCGCCGGTCAAGCCTACCTTCTGCTCAATATCGGGTGGGCCTAACACTTCCATTTCGATGATGGCCTCCGGCAAGTTGCTACAAAAACGGCCTATCGAGTCGATGACCACCCGACCGGCCGCTTCGCGGTGCGTCTCCCAATCCCCCTCGGCGAAGGTGTGGGGCACATATTGGGAGAAGACGCTCATGACGTGGCTGCCCTCGGGTGCGACGGTCGGGTCGTAGGCCGTATGCAGATAAATCTCCGTCCAGACCCGCTCCGGCAACTGTCCGGCCGCGGCGGTGTCGTAACAATGTTGCCACTCCTCTTTCGTCAGGACGGTGTTGAGGGTGGCCAGATGGTGCGGTTCATTGATGCCGGGTCGGGCGGTGAAGTTGGGCAGTTCCTTCAAGGCGGCGTTAACCTTGACCACACAGCCTTCGATGGGGACGCTTTCCACCTGGGCCTGCCACCCGGCATCGGCCTGATCTCCCAACAGCCGCAGGGTCACGCGCGGGTCGGCGTTGGAGACGACAATCGGGGCTTGCAGCCGGTCGCCGCCGACCAGTTCGACGCCTTCGCCGGGGATGATGCGGGCCACCGGCGTACCGCTGGCCACAGTTACGCCATGCGCTTGGGCGATGTCACATAGAATGAAGGAGACCATACCCATCCCCCCTTCGACGTAGCCCCATTCGCCCCGGGCCCGGCCCAGCTTGCCACAGGAGTGATGGAACCGAATGGAGGCCGTGCCGGGGTCGTGGGGACTGGCATTCGTACCGATCACCCCTTGCCCCAGATAGGCCCGCTGCATCCGCTCATCTTGCAGATACCGCTCCACATACTCAACCATCGACCACTCGAACAGCATCTCGATGGCCTCTCGATCCCCCTTGAGCCGGGCTTCGATCATCTCCCGGGTGGGGGCCGGCCCAAGCCACATATCCCGTTCATCCGACGGACGCAGAGCCTCGGCGGTGCGGTCTATCACTTCGTGCATCGCCCGCCAGCCGGCCACATCCTGCGGCGCAAATCGCTTGATCTCCGCTTCGGCCTGGGCGTCATCATGCCACAACTGGATACTGCTGCCATCCTCGAAGGGGACGAAGAGGCCGCCCCTGGCCGGGGTCCAGCGAAAGCCGTGGCCCGCCAAATCCAGCTCTTTGACCACCAGCGGATGGAGCAATCCGACCACGTAGGCACAGGGGGAAATTCGATAACCGGGCCAGGCTTCTTCCAGCGTGCAAGCGCCCCCTACCCGCTCCCGTGCTTCCAAGACGAGTACCTTTTTGCCACCTCGCGCCAGATAGGTGGCGCAGGTCAAGCCGTTGTGTCCGGCTCCGACAACGATGGCATCCCAGCGTTGTTGGGCCAACTCGCTAATCGGGGCCGGTAATCCAATCTTGCCCATCACATTGGCTGTGGGCGAGCCGTTTGTAGTTGTCATAGTAGGTTCCCTCTATTATCAAGATTTAGAATGACTCATAAATAATCCGTGGACATTTATTGCCCTCCCCTCCGGACCATCGTTTCGATCAATCGTTCCAAAGCCGCCGCCGGGTCGTCACAGAGGCCGCAATGGACGGGCGATACTTGAATGATGGTGCTGCGGGGGGCTACCAGCCAATGAAAGCGGTCGGCCTGG
>CAZWZZ010000207.1:0-7029 GCA_964638395.1 uncultured Caldilineaceae bacterium | reverse complement strand
GCCTCCCGCTGCTCGGTGGCCGTGGCAAACATTCCGTCACCTCCTAACCAGGCGGGCGGAATCTGGCCGACGATGTCGTGAATAATCGCCGCCGTCAGGCGGGGACGCAGGGCAGCATCGGCGGCGGACAATTGGCTGGCCAACGAAATCAAGGCGTGATCCTTGATGAGGGGAAAGGCGCTCTGGCTGCGGGCTTCGTAATCATCCCAACTGTGATGAAAATAGAGAGCGGCCCCGTGGTCGATCAGCCACAGCGCCTCCTGCCAAATGAGCATATTCACATTGCGCGGCGTCCGATCCACGTTGGTCACATAGGCATCGAACCAGACGATCCGGGAGGCCAGGTCGGGTGACGGTTTGGCCGGCAGCAGGATATTGAAGGCTGTGGCGTGGTTGAGGTATTGCATACCCAGGTTAAGCCCGACACTGGCTTGCAGCAAATCCTGGATTTCGGCATCCGGTTCGGAGCGGCCAATGGCCGGGTCAAGCTCAACGAAAACAATTTCGGGCACGGGTAAATCGAGCCGCCGGGCAATCTCCCCGGCCACCAATTCGGCGATCAAGGCTTTGGCCCCCTGACCGGCCCCCACAAACTTGAGGACATACAGCGCCCCATCATCCGCCTCGATGATAGCCGGCAGCGAGCCACCCTCACGCAGGGGTGTGACGTAGCGAGTTGCAGTTACAGTGCGGATCATAATCAACCTTTGTCAGGAACCTCCACAGAATCAGTACAGAAGTTGGCATTATTGAGTATAATGGCTCTGTTTCTTTAAGGACAAATTAGCAGGTCAGCGTGACCAAACTTCCAGCCTGCCAACCTTCCATCCCACCTTCCATCTTACCTTCCATCCCACCTTCCTTGGGGAGGTAAAATCGTTGATGGCCGTAATTTGCCCTCAAAATCGTATCACCCATGTGGGTGAGGCAACGGACGATGTTAATCATATGAGCTATTATCCAGATAGCTCTTTTTATTCAACAAAACCGCCTAAATGAGTATGGCAAACTAGCTTGGAAAGGATTTACAATTAAAGAGAACTGAAATGTTACGAAGATAAGGCAGTAATATGACAAACTCAAAAAAGTCAGCGCCGACTCGTATTCTCATCCTTTCTGATTACTTGCTGTTTGAGCGTGGTCTTATCAACCTAATCAATCGAGATAAACGGTTTGAAATCATTGAACAGACTATACATCCAGAACAAGCCATCGAACAAATTGAGACACTTCAACCGGATATTATCATTCTGGATCAGAGTGGCGCTTCAAACAACGGTCCGGGATTACAGCAACTTCTCAAAGTGAATCCGGTCACAACCGTCATCGAGCTGAGTTTAAATGATAATAGACTCTATGTCTATCAAGCGGCCCAACATGAAGTGACAGAAGTTAAGGATTTGACCGCAGCGATAAATCAGGCAGTTGTCTGACCAGCTTAAGTACAGAATTGCATAAGTTCGCTCCGGGTTTTAACTGCGGAGTGGAGTATCCTCAGATGCGGAATGGCTCAAACGAAGCCCACATCGTACTTAAGGATACTTGCCCCTCGAGTCAAACCCGGAACCAATTTACGAAATGATGTACTAAGCTATCAACTCCCTGAGTTCCGAAGGTGTCAAAAAAATGACAGGAACATAGTGGAAAACATGACGAAGGAGGAATAGAAAATGTTTAAAGGGCTTGAGAAATCGGATATACGCCGTTTCTGGCAACGGTTTACCAAAACGAATAAAGTCAACGTCAATGAAACGGAACGACTGACCTCTCTGGTGAGCGGCGGTGGATTGACCCTGTTTGGAGTCCTGCGTCGCTCGCCCCAGAGCTTGCTGGTGGGCGGCTATCTGCTCTACCGGGCCTTGAGCGGCCACTGCCCGGCCTACGAATTGGCCGGAATTAGCACGGCCAGCCGCACCGAACGGCTCCAGTTTCAACCCCGGCAAACCGGAAGTGTCTCAAAAACGCCCCAAAATGGGGTTGACCGGACAGTTGAGTCGAACAATCCGGTCGATGAGACTGCTGTGGAAACCTTCCCGGCCAGCGATCCGCCAGCCTGGACGACGAGTAGCCATAGCTAATGTTAGAAATGATAAATAAGAAAGCGAGAGAAACTGTGGCATTGGTTATAGGCGCGTTCACCGCTGCCGTTGATACCCGGAAAATCGTCAATCAACTCGACCGGCGTGGGTTTGTCGAGAAAGATAGCGTGGCGATCATCAATCAGGATAAGGTGGCGGCGACTGATGCGGTTGGTGGCACAAAACAAAGCCTGACCGAAGCATTACGGGGCATTGGGCTGCGTGGAGAAGCAGCCAAGCCTTACGCCGAAGCCGTCCAACAGGGCGAAACGTTGATTAGTGTAAGGACGAGTGAAGATAGAGCGGAGGAAGTAGCTAACCTTTTGCGCCAGGCACAAGCCAAGCGGGTAGAAAGTCAGGCGGTTTAATGCAGAATTTTGCTGCTGAGGAAGAAACAGTAGCGCCTGAAGTGGATGAAGAGCAGGTCAAACGGCGCACGGCTCCCCGGGCGGCGATTGTTTTCGAAACGATCCGCCGGGAAGGGGAGGAGGAATTAAGCCGGACGACCCAAGCCCTGCTCTGGTCTGGCCTGGCCGCCGGGCTGTCGATGGGCTTTTCCTTCGTGGCCGAGGCGTTGCTTCAAATCCATCTACCGGACGCGGAGTGGGTGCCGCTGGTGTCTAAATTCGGCTACAGCCTCGGCTTCCTGATCGTTATTTTAGGCCGCCAGCAACTTTTCACCGAAAACACCCTGACCCCCATTCTGGAGTTGCTCCACCGTTTCAATTATGAAACATTGTTGAAAGTCTTACGCTTGTGGGGCATTGTGCTGGGGGCTAATCTACTGGGTGGCTTGATCTTTGCCGGGGGCTTAAGCTACACGAATGTCTTCGATCCGCCGGTGCAAGCCGCTTTTCTGGAGATCGGCCAGCACGCCATCGACGGTGGCTTCTGGCCGACGTTGCTGAAAGGCATCTTCGCCGGCTGGCTGATCGCCTTGATGGTCTGGTTGTTGCCCTTTGCCGAGACCGCTCGCGTTGGGGTCATCATCATTATTACCTACGTTATTGGATTGGGTGGTTTTGCCCATATCATCGCCGGCTCGATAGAGACGCTATACGTCGTCCTGAGCGGCGAAGCAACCTGGGCGGCCTTTACCGGTAAATTTTTCCTGCCGGCCCTCCTGGGGAATACACTGGGCGGGGTCACCCTGGTGGCCGTCGTCAATTATGCTCAGGTAGCCTCCGACGATGGTCGCAATTTGTAGATCATATATGCCTGCTGCTGAGTAAATATACTTTTTCAATGATTTCTTGGGTATTGGTATCGAAAATGATGATCCCTTCACGGGTATCATCGAGTTGGCCGACCAAAACGCCTCGATCATTCCACATCGACGTTTGCCCGACACACACATCACCGTCAGCGTGGCCCACACAGTTTGACATCAAGACGGGCCTGGCATAGGTATGGGCAATCTCCGATAACCGCTTCGTAGCTTTATCAATATTATTTGCAAACTTGGCGACGCTGGCGATATAAACCTGCGCCCCCCGCTGAAACGCCTGCTCCGCGTGGTCGGGAATTGACAATTCATAACATATGGCCAGGGCGATATTGGCCTGACCCCCGATCAAACCGGTAAAATTTTGGCCGCTGACGAAAAATTCCTCTTCATCGGGGTGTAAATACTGTTTTGCATACGTTTGCCTGGGCTGATGGGGCTGAAAAAGCACCAGACTGATACAGATACCGGTTGCCTGTTTGGTGGGCACACCAACCCCGATGGTGAGCGGCCCGGCATCGCTGATCTCCTGGAAAATATCAAAGCGACGATCTTCTTGCGTGGTCGCCAGAGTTTCTGCGAGAGCCGGTTCATAGCCTGTCAATGATAGTTCCGGGAAAATAATGATGTCTGCGCCGTTGGCATTGGCCAGCGCTACAAATTTTTTGTGACTCTCGATATTACGCTGAATGTCGCCGGTGATCGATCTTGTCTGGGCTACACAAATTTTCATGGGGTCTCGTCGTTCGACCATTCGGGGCTCCAGCCGCCCAGAGCCGGATGGTACATTTCATCACCGGCGTGCTGGGTGAACTCCACGTTCAGCCGGTCGGCTGGCAAGCCCAGAATGTCGATGCAGTCGTTACAGAGGGCTTTGGCCACCGCCAGCCGTTGCGCGGCGGAGCGGCCCTGCCGAATGTCGCACATCAACACCGAGGCCGGTGTCGGCTCGCCGTCGATGATGCGCCACAGGCCACCTTCGCCCAACTCACGGATGGCGACGCTGATGCGACGAATGTCCATATTCATCATACTCGAATAGGTTTCGCTCATCTTTCTGACCAGACGCTTTTTGTCTTCGACCGAGTAATGACCATTGACATCAAGTTGCAGGTACGGCATGGCTGATAGCCTCCTTGCAAATTATCTACATAGTTTATCTACATAGTTTATCTACATAGTAATGAAGGGCAGAACATCCTGCAATTCGGTGAATTGGTCCGCCGTTTCGATCAGTTCCGCGGCGGTCGGGCCGCGACCATCGCCCCAATAAGAAACGACCTGGGTCACCACGCCGTGACTGCCCACTTTTTTGAGTAAGGGCGCAAAGTCGCCATCCCCGGAGAAAAGCACCGCTCGATCAACGGAACCGGCTAATTCGAGCATATCAATGGCAATCTCAATATCAAGATTGCCTTTCTGCTGGCCGTCGGGGTACTCTCTAATCGGTTTGGTGACCACCTGATAGCCATTGCGCCCTAACCAGGATAGGAAGCCGATATTGGACTTGGCCTCATCATCCCCCGGATAGGTGGCCGCGTAGTAAAGCGCCCGCAGAATATAACAATCGTGCCCAAAATAATCGAGGAGTTTGGCAAAATCTAATTTGGTACCCAGATAATCATAGGCCAGGGCAGCCAGGTTGGCCCCATCAATGAAAAGCGCCACTTTTTCTATGCGAGAGGCTCCGTAGAACCCATCCCGGGCCAGTTTGAGCGTAGCTTCAATCTCGGTCAGGGCTTCGTAATAGGGGAGCAAATTAATATTTTGTTGGGCGGCCTGGTCATACAGGGTTTGCAACGTTTGCTGATACTGGTCAATCTCCTGTTGGCGAGCCTCGGCCGCCAGGGTAAAGGCTCGCTGTTGAAGATACCGGACATTTCCGCCTAATTCAATGATTTTTTTGGTAAAATTATGGGCCATGACATTTATTCTCCACACTGTAGCGTCTAAAGATTGGCGCAGTTTTGAAAACTGCGCCAATCTGGGTCGCTACCCAGTTTAGCATAAAGTGGGAACCTTGACAATGGCGGTAAACCGGTGGCAGTCGCGCTCAGGTATTACGTCCAAATCGACCGCGCCGCCGGGCCACCAGCCATAGCAGCAGACCGGTGGCCAGAATCGCCCCGGCCAGCCAACCCCACCGCCACCTGACCGCCGGGGGAAGAACGTCACCCCGCTGCCGGGCTTCGGCCTGCCTGGCCAATTGGCGGGCCATGCCGGAGAAGATGAGGGCGTGCAAAGGATAGAGCAGATACCAGTAGAGAAACCCAAAGAGACCCTTGGGGGCAAAGAGGGCGGTCTGTTGCAGCAACGTCTGGTTGTCGCCGTGGGGCCGACTCTCGAACTGGAGCCAGGCCCGGCCCGGAACCTTCATCTCGGCCCGCAGCCGCAGCAATTGGGGAGGCTTTGCCGCCTCGACCCGCCAAAAATCGAGAGAGTCGCCAACACGCAGCTCATCCGGGTGGCGTCGGCCCCGGCGCAGCCCGACACCCCCCACCAGCCGATCCAAAACCCCCCGGATTTGCCAGGCCCAATCAAAATAGGGCCAGCCCCGTCCCCCACCCAGACCGGTGTAGGTCTGGTAAACCACCGCCGGCGAGGCCGCAACGAGTCGCTGTCGCCGCTCGACGATCATCCCGGCCTCGGTGGTCAACGTCACCGGAGCCACATCCCCCTGACTGCTGGCCAGGGCATCGCTCCAGACGGTCTCTACATCGCCCGTCTCCAGGCGAGCCAGGGCCAGCCGCACCGCAGTTCCATAATCAAGCGGCTCGATGTCGGGAAAAAGATGCCGGGCCGTATCGTCCCGGACGATCAACTCATTCCGCAAGCCTTCGATCAAGGGCTGGGCAATTTCCGCCGGAATGGGCGTCACCCAATGCACCCAGTGGGAGGAGAGACGGGGCGTCAAAAAGGGCACGGGAACCAGCCAGCGGCGCAACCCCCGCGCCTGGGCGTAACCCCGCATCATCTCGGCGTAGGGCATCACCTCGGTCCCCCCGATTTCGATGATCTGCCCGGCGCTTTCCGGCTTGTTTAAGGCCGCCACCAGATAGGCCAGCACATCCCGAATGGCGATGGGCTGGGTCCGGGTGTAGACCCAACTGGGGCAGATCATCACCGGTATCCGCTCCGTCAGATAGCGAACCATCTCAAACGAGAGGCTGCCGGAACCGATGATGGCGGCTGCCCGAAACTCGGTGACCGGCACGCCCGCTTCCCGGAGAGCGGCCCCCGTTTCCTGGCGAGACTGGAGATGTTCTGAGAGGGCGGTCGTCGCGTCGCCCAGCCCGCCCAGATAGATGAGCCGCTGCACGCCGGCTTGCCGGGCGGCCTGGCCAAAATTGTGGGCCGCCGTCACATCCCGTTCGTGGAAATCATCGCTACTTTTCATACTGTGGATCAGATAGTAGGCCGCGTCGATCCCCGCCAGGGCCGGTTCCAGCGTCTCCGGCTGTAACACATCCCCGGCGACCACCTCGACCCGGCTCGACCAGGATCGACCCTGCAAGCGGGCCGGGTCCCTGGCCAGACAGCGGACCTGGTAGCCCGCCGCCAACAGGCGCGGAACCAGCCGTCCCCCCACATAGCCGGTCGCCCCGGTGACCAACACCCGCCCTATCTTTGCGTCGCTCATAGTTTACCTCCTCGTTGCCGCAACATAGCGCACTGACTTGAGGGGCTATCGTACCATACAACGGGGCCGGAGACAATCGAGGCCCA